>NZ_VOZT01000092.1:0-7039 GCF_013419625.1 Acinetobacter sp. YH12070
GCTGTTTTAGAAGCAGGAATATCAATGCAAAAGCACTGAATAATTTTTTTAATCTTATAGTGACTTAATTTACTGTTTTCTATCATGATTCTAGACTAACATATCTATTCTGCTAGTCTAGAGCCAAAATAAAATGCACATGCAGCAGGAACGCTAATCGGTATGACAGGAGTCATATCTTTAGAATGAATCTAAAAAGCCTTCGATAGGATGTCGAGGGCTTTTTTCATGTCGTCATTCACTCAGCAATCGCACTCTATTCGTCGAAAAATCGCAATTTATCAACAATACTTACATCGCAACAGTAAAACTGTACTTATAATCGGCAAAGATTTTAGACAGAATAATGGCTGCGAGTTCAGCAGCTCGAACTGTCAGCGCTTAGGGATTAGGCGACAACAATAAAAATTGAATTAAAAAATTAGAGAATGACCTATGCAATTGCAACAGCAACAACTGAATAGTTTTACCCGCATTTTTCATGCCGCTCCAGAACACAATAGCCCACAAGATCTTGCACAATATATTGGCGCGCATCGACAAGAGCTTTTACAACAAATCCATGAAAATGGTATCTTGCTGTTCCGTGGTTTTAACATCAAGCAACCCGAACAATTTAACCAACTGATTGAACAATATTTTCAGTTTACGCCATGGAATGCATTTAACCCCAATATACCCAGCTGGGTTGCATCTTGGATGCGAAAATACAGCGAGAACTTGCTCGGCGCAGGCGACTACCGTCGTTATATCGACCGCAACACAGTGCAATTGGGTCCAGTCGAAAACTCGGTACAAGGCCCACATGTTGAAGGCGGCGTGCGCTCAGAACGCTCGCGTTATATCGCCTTATTTTGTCAGGAACCTTCGACGTATTTGGCAGAAACAGGATTTAATAACTTAGAGCAGATTTGGGAGAATTTTCCGAAACATCTACAGGAAAAATATCTCGGTGCATGGAACCATTTTTCTTATGTCTCGGCGCGCGAGGTGGGGCTATTTGACCGGTTATTGCTGAAAAAGAGCCCGTTTAGTCTAGAGATTCGACAAGATAAAAAAGCCAAACTGACCTTACAGCGTTCGCCACTGGTGATTCATCACCCCGATACGAAAAAGCATGTCATTCAGCCGTGGGCTTTTGCCAATAATACCAATCCATTTGCCCATCAGGCGGCCAAAAATTGCTTTGAAAATCGAGGAGAGATTGAAATCGATTCGACGGCGGACGGCATGCAGCTGACTTGGGAAATTTACACGCCAGAAGGTCAACAAATTGAATGCAGCGATAACGAAAAGCAGCAATTTTTTGATGCGATGTATAAAGATGCGCTGCTTTTACAATGGCATAAAGGCGATGTTGCGATCGTCGATAATATTAAAATTGCGCATTGGCGGATGAATGGAGAACAAGGAAATCGTAAATTAATTCAAATTCAAGCCAATGCATTTAATGCCGATGAGCACTATGCGGCTTAGCTGATAGATTTAAAATTCGTGCAGGCCTGTATGTGAGAAGCCCCGTAGGGGCTTTTTTTTATTTTTTGAATTTTTTTGTTTATTTTTTAGCCGCTATTTTGGCTCAATTTTGAATAACCATGCTTTTTCACCGTCCTCAATCCCCCAAATGGCGCCATCTTTGGCTTCAATCAAGCCACGGACCCGCTGTTTCATGTCGATGCGCTGGATTTCTGTTGCCGGTTGATGCGCTGTGTCCACAATCACGATTGCTTGAGACGACAACCCGCCAATCAGCGCTTTATTTTTCCACAAGGGGAATTTTTGCCCTTGGTAAAACATCAAACTCGACGGTGAAATCACCGGTGTCCAGCTGATGGCAGGCGCTTCAAATTCAGGCCGTGTATGATGATCAGGAATCGGTTGATCATCATAATGATCGCCATTCGACACATGCGGATAGCCATAGTTTTTCGCACGCTGCACCAGATTTAACTCATCACCGCCTTTCGGGCCCATTTCGGCCACCCAAAGCTGCTGTTTTGCATCAAATGCCATGCCTAAAGGATTACGGTGCCCGAAGCTCCACACTTGCTTTGCAACCTCGCCTTGGGTCTGAAATGGATTATCTACAGCAGGTGTTCCATCACTATTTAAGCGCAGTACTTTACCCAAATTTGACTGCAGATCTTGTGCAGGATCAAACTTCTGACGTTCGCCCGAACTCACCCATAATTTTCCATCTGCGCCAAACTGCATTCGGTGTGAATAATGGCCTTGGCCTTCTACTTTTGGAATTTGCCTCCAAATGATTTTTCGCTGTTTTAAACTTGGCGAAGCTTCATTGAGGTTTAATGTGGCTTTTTCGATGACAGCGCCAAAACAGCCCTGTCCTGCTTCTGCATAGCTCAGATATATCTGATGATTTTTTTCAAACTGTGGATCAAGTGCAATATCACCTAATCCACCTTGTCCACCATAGGCAACTTTGGGAAGGTTTTTCACCTGTATTTTCTGCTGGTTTTGAGGATTAAAGATAATTAGCTGACCTTTTCTTTCAGTCAGCAATATACGGCCGTCTGAGAGCGGCTGGATGGTCCAAGGTTCATTAAATTGAGCGATTTTTTGTATTTTAAAGCGCTGTTCTTGCTGGATTTGTGCCGACTTTTGAGCTTGGCTTGGTGTTTGATCTTGTGCTGTAGTTGTGGTGTTTTCCGCATGGCATGCGGCTGTCATCAGGATGCCAACGATGAGGCTAGGCGTTCGAAAATATTGTAAGCATTGTTTCATTTACTGTTCCCTTCCCTTTTATAATCCTTTGATTCTAATCAATTAATCAGATGATTTTTCTTTGGAAAGGTAACAGAATAATTTTGTACGTTTTGGCTTACACGACATGCAGAAAATTGCGGCTTTCCAAGTTTCTGCAACAGGCCTATTCTACAGTTATCAGGAGACAGGAAGTTTCCGAAACATAAAACAATAACAATAAGTTTCTGCATCAGGACGTGAGATATGACAAGGAGTTGTATCTAGAACACGAAATACGAAGAAAACCCAGACAGGATGTCGGGGTTTTCTTTATTTATTGATTATTTACCACCCATTAAAAAAATCCCCCATTTTTCGTTGGAGGATTTCACAATCATGATTTTGAGCGATCATCGGACTTAGAGACTTTTCAAGTACGCCACAACATCATTATGACC
Organism: Acinetobacter sp. YH12070; assembly: GCF_013419625.1. Taxonomy (NCBI): domain Bacteria; kingdom Pseudomonadati; phylum Pseudomonadota; class Gammaproteobacteria; order Moraxellales; family Moraxellaceae; genus Acinetobacter; species Acinetobacter sp. YH12070. The sequence goes on from NZ_VOZT01000092.1 coordinate 3,165, forward strand.
TGCCATTTCTGCAAGTTCTAAAGCGGTATATTGGGTTTTGTGCTTTACATCTGCACTTTTGCCTACCAATAGCTTCACTACGTCTAAATAGCCGTTTTCTGCTGCTGCATGCAGTGCGCTGTAGCCTTCTTCATCGGCAGAGTTTACGTCTGTGCCATTCGCCAATGATTTTTCGACTTCTGCAAGTTCACCTAAAGATGCCCAGTACACTAGCTCAGGCAGATGCAGTTCTTCATCGTCTTCAGGGATTGGGGAGAATGAGTTGAGTTTCATAATGCAGACCTTGGATTATTTTTCAAATAATGGCCTATATCTTGCCATAAGTTCCTCTTCGTCAAGCTCCAAAATAGATGATAATTTTTTATAATCTGGTAAAGGAGATCTCTTTAATATTGACTGAAACTCAGCATTATCATTCGGTTTGTACGTTAAAATTGATCCATATCCCTTTATCAATTTTAAATTTATTTTCTGCTTTGCAACTTCAGGAAACTCTTGTAAAAATTCATTAAACCCAATAATTAGATCATCTATTAAGACTATTAGCCGCTCACTTAAATCTATAACACGAGCTAATTCGCTTAGGTCTGCAATTTGTGAAATTTCCTGACAGGTAATATTTATACTAGCCCTATTTGATTGTTTCTTATCCAAGATTTCCTTCTTAATTTTTTCATTTGATTCATTGCGGGTCTGTAGCATCTTAATTACGGATGAATAGTTGGAAAACAAAATAAGTAAATTGGGGATATTGTTCCATTTGGAAGATGAGCTGCTAGATATAAAGGCTAACTCATGATATGGAAAACTATAATTTTTATCCTCCAAAATTATAAAAGGTATGGCAAAAAATCTTTTTAATGGATCATTACACAAATTATTGTTGTAATTAAATTTGATAGCTATCAATGATTGATGGATTTCATTACCTAACAATAGCCATTTATTTACGGTGTCTAACTTTCTTTTTTCTAACACTATTTTTTCTTGTCTATGAAAAACAAAATATCCAAGCAATGCGCCAAAAAGAGAAGAAAACAGAGCCATTGCTATTGGAAATATATAATCTTTAAGAATATCTGATTCTTGTTTTAATTGTAAAATTGTCTCTGCTATTAGTTGTTCTTCGCTCATATTTTTAACATGAGTTTTTAATAAAATTCATTTCTTATAACATGAAAAAGCCCCCTTTCGGAGGCTATTCTTTTTAAAGAATCACAACTTAAGCTTTGGCTGTAGTTGCCTCTTTAACATCAATTTTATCACTGTCATTTTCATGCATGATTAATGCAACCGCGATTGCAGTAATCAGTACAGGTAAACCCACTGCCATAAAGTTGAAATGCGCAGGTAAGTTCATACCGAGCAAACCACCAATCAAGATCGGCCCTACAATCGCGCCCATACGACCAATCGCAGAAGACCAACCAATACCTGTCGAACGTACAGCAAGTGGGTAATACTGCGCCACATAGCTGTACAGCAGCATTTGCGAACCAATAGATGCAGCACCTGCCAAGAACACCAAGATGTATAGCAAGAACTGATTCGATTGGAAACCCATCAAGCTCATCACAATCGCGCCCATCATACCCAAAACCATCAACACAGGTTTTAAATGGAAACGGTCAGCCAAAATACCACCGCCAACAATACCCACAACTGCGCCCACGTTCATGACCATCATAAACATTAAGCTGTTATCCATAGAATAACCGGCTGCCATCATCAGTTTTGGTAACCAGCTGCTTAGCGCATACATGGTCAATAGGCACGTAAAGAACGCCACCCAAAACAGCAGTGTATTTACGGCACGACCACGGCGGAACAAACTCACCACGTTAGCAGCTTCAGGCACGCTTTCTTGCGGTAAAGTGAACACTGTATTTTCAGTCACTTTCACTTCGGGCGCTAAGCGCTTCACGATACTGCGGGCTTTTTCCTGTTTGTTTTCTTTCACCATAAATGCCAAAGATTCAGGTAAAAATTTCCAAATCACAGGTAAAAGGAAAAGTGGAATACCCGCAATAAAGAACATGATTTGCCAACCAAAATCAGGGGTGAACCATGAACCTAAAAGTGCCGCCATCACACCACCGACTGCATAACCACTAAACATCGTCGTTACCAGTGTGCTACGCATCTTCTGCGGCGCGTATTCCGACGTTAAAGCCACAAGGTTAGGCATTACACCGCCAATCCCTAAACCTGCCAAGAAACGCAAAATACCAAATTCTGTTGGATTCGACGCAAAACCACCAGCAAAGGTCAAACCACTAAATAAAACGATACAGATCATGATGACTTTTTTACGGCCAATCTTATCTGCTAAAGAACCAAAGAACATGGCACCAAACATCATGCCTGCGAGCGCAGTACTGGCAAGCATCCCCGCTTGCATTGCACTTAAGCCCCAGTCTTGCATCAATAATGGTAAAACCACGCCATTAATCGCTAAATCGTAGCCATCAAATAAAATAATCAATAAGCACCAAGCCACTACATTGAAGTGGAACGGGGTAAATTTAGCCTTATCGACTACAGAATTTATGTCTATTTTTTCCGTTGTCATCGTTCTCATCTCCCATGAGTACTTGTCCATAACATTCATTGAATTTTTAAGTAAAATTCAACAGCCACGGAATATACGGAACAGTGTTTTCTAGGGATATTAGACATATGTTTAATAAATAGAGTCACTTATAAGTGCATGTTAATTGTGTTATTTTTCATGTTTTAGTTTAATTATTGAACATTATCAATATATGATTATTTAACTGATTTTTTTAAATAATAATACCCTTATTTTCAGGCCTAATTCTTCTGTTCTTTCATTAAATTTCAGAACGACACACCATCATTTATTTCTATCTTTAGTTTAGAAAAATTTTAAATGTCTAAAAAACAAACGTAACCATATATATAGAAAAGCTCGTTTGAACACTCTTGATTGTTTTAAAAAACATTGATAGCACTGAGGTTAAGCGATCACCAGCTTACAGCGAAATCCACGAGACGCATAATATGACTGTGCGCCATTATGGTAGCTAAATACATGATCATAACGTCGGTCACAAAACAGTGCCCCGCCATTTTGCCGAATATCGACTGGCGTCACGATCCAGCTCGAAGTCTTTAAATCGAAATGAAAAACTTGCTGTATTGCTCGATAGTCTTCTTCTGTCAGTAGCTCAGCACCGATGTCTCGAACCATGTCTATAACGTTATTTTTCGGGGGATGATCCTTCCGATTCTCCAAGGCATCACGGTCATAGCACAAGTTTCTTCTAAACTTTGGCGACTCTAAGCTGCAATCATAAAATATCAGGTCATTAGATTGCTGATTCAGCATCACAATATCTGGCTCACCGCCTGTTTTTTCCATTTCGATTAAAATTTGTAGTTTTGAGGGCTGTGCTATCAATTGTTTTTTAACATCATCCCAAAGTAATTCTGGATGACGCTGCATATTTTCCTCAAAGCGTTGCTGCAATATCTCTAAAATAGAGACTTCATCAAGATCTTGGAGCATATGTATATCCTATTGTTTTTATACCTTGGAGACTGAACTTCACTATAAAGAATATAGGCTCACCTTGATGTAAATTTTTAGCGTTGTTTAGCCTTATTCTTTTTAAATATCTCTCGTTTTCCTATTTTTGTGCTTTAGCTTTTTCTACTTTTATAACGTTCTTTTCCTTTTTTCTTTTTTCCGCATGCATAAAAAAACACCCCCAACGATTAAGTTGGGGGTGTTTCGAATAATGAGCTGGCGATGACTTACTCTCACATGGGTAACCCCACACTACCATCAGCGCTAAGAGGTTTCACTTCTGAGTTCGGGAAGGGATCAGGTGGTTCACTCTTGCTATTGT
>NZ_VOZT01000093.1:0-7027 GCF_013419625.1 Acinetobacter sp. YH12070
TTGTTCAAGTCGTAAGTGCGCATTTCATGAAAAACACGATAGCATATAGCCCGCTTGAATTTCAATTCATAGGGTTTTATGCTTGAGTGGTTTTCTATATCCCGAAATTAACCGTTATGACAAAATCTGCTGAAAATATCGAAAAGAAAATTGAAGCCCAATTAGAAAAGTTGAAACAGTTAAAAGCTCAAAAACAGGCTATTGATGCAAGAGAAAAAACCAAGCAAAAGGAACAAGAAAGAAAGGACGATACAAGACGTAAAATTTTGCTCGGTTCTTACTTAATTAAAAAGATGCAATCTAATGAAGCCAATAAAGAAAAAATACTCGCTGAACTCAACGAATATTTAACAGAAAATAGAGATAGACAGCTTTTTGATTTGCCCGATATTGAAGCCTAATTTTTCTTAGCTGTTTGGTTGTTCTGTTCGGCTTGATACTCGGGAATGAGCGTATTTAAAACCTTTTGAATATTGTCTTTGTCCTCTATCTGCAAATTATCTCGATAGTAAATTAAGTCCTGTATTTTGCTTTCCATCTGCATTTTTTTGGTGGGTTCTGCATTTTTGGATATTCGAGATAATAGGAAGATATAACCGCATATATTTTCCCTCGCAATTTCATAATTTACGATGTCGAGGTATTCAACGGTCACATGTTTTAGATCAGTTGATAGGTTGTTTAATTTAATCATGGCTGAAATCCTGATTTTTCTAATATTGGATAAAGCTCTCTGAATTTTTCAGGCTCTAAAAGCATATCTGCTATACGGATAGCAAATTGTTGGTAGCTTTCTGTACCTTGTGAATATTTCCCCATTTCAGGCATTTCTGACATTTTATTGGCAAATAAATGGCGTTGTGCATCGGTCATTTTGACAAAAAAGTCAGGTGTGTTTGGGTCACGCTTAGAATCTAATTTTTTCGGCTGTGATTTTTGCTTAAACTTAAATGAAAAACCAATAATTGAACGACCACGTTTGTGTTGTTCATACTCTGCTTTTATATCTGTGTACTCATTAATTTGATCAATGGCAAGGTGTAAAACTTTTTCTTTAAATTGCCCCATTCTCTTGTATTCGTTGGGTTCTATGCCTAATTTTAATCTTAGCTCTTCTAGCTCTACCATAGTCACTTTGCCTGTACTACGCCATGCGATAAGCAACTCATACAAGCGTATAGCGTAAACACTAGTTAAACTGCTGACTTGCTCTAGTTCATAACTGGTGAAGTGTTTTTCTAAATTTGTAATCAACGGTACAACATCATCAGAAAACTTAATACGAACAAGAGCTTCATTTTCTACATAAGATATTCGTTGTACCCATCGACTTATTACATTCTCAATGTTGCCCTTTTGAGTCAGCTTTTGATAGCTAAATCTACGATCAAATAGGCTTTTGCAAGCATCTTTAAGAACTTTATAGGCTGTATTTCTATGAACATTGAAATGGTTGATATAGCTTTCAGCATGAATCGTCAAATCTTTATCATTGGGTGTATTTGATTGCCTAGCTTCAAGTATGGCTAACAGTATTAAACGTTGTTCTGATAGGTCTAAATTATAACTGGCATTTATTAGTGCATTATCTTTAACGACTAGTTCCTTTTTCATAAGCACACATGTTTTTTAAATATATAAGTACACTCTATTTTATTGAGTGTCACTTTGCAAGATAAAGGTGTACTTATTGCAAGATAAAGGTGTACTTATTGCAAGATAAAGGTGTACTTATTGCAAGATAAAGGTGTACTTATTGCTATTTTTATTCTTATATATCAATTAATTGTAGAGGCTAAAAATTAAAAAATTAAAAAATATTAAAAAGAGGGGAGTGCTTAAAACTGCCCTATGTACTCGCTAAAGCTCGTACTCTATTGAAGCTCGTTCCTCGCTTCATGGGGCAGTTTTTGGTTAATCCTGTTTATGAAATCTAAAAGCAAAAGCATTGGTAATGTATTCGCTTCGCTCATACTTTTTGAAAAGCAAAAGCTCCAAAGTTCGCACCCATTCGGGATGCTCTGTAACTACCGTTTAAAATCGAAAGGGAGCTTGTAATCAGAGAAAAAGCGAGGTCGAAATTTTGATGATGCTCAATCGCTCGTAGACACTCGCTCGGTTCTTATTATCTAGGTTTTAATTATTTACTGGAGCTAATCAAAGTTGTGAAACATTGATGAAATATTAGTCGTGGAACGTGAAGAATCATAAAAAAAGCCCGAGCATGACGTTTCGGGCTATTAAGTATTGACTATAACATTGAAAGATAATGAAAATATCTAAGCATTTCGGATAAGGTGTATTATGTTAATTTTAGATAAACTATAGAATCCATTAGTTTTTAAACCAATAAATTAAATATTTTATGGAACTCCAGAATATTTATTCAGGCGATACTTAAGCAATAAGGGTAGGGTGATTACATAAAGTATTGCAGCTAATGCCCATACCATTCCAGGAGCTGATGCCTGAGTCATAAAATAGAGGCTAGTAACTAATACAGGACCAATTATAGCCCCCAGACTATTAAAACTGCTTAATAGCCCTTGTAATTCACCTTGTCTTTCATCACTAATACCTCTGGACATCATTGCTTGCAAAGCAGGAACGGCTACTCCACCAAGGGCAAACAATGGTAACAACGCAAAAGGCACCCATTCTTCAACAGCAATAGATAAAAGAAGTAAACCAATTGCATCGCAAGCTATTCCACATAACAACGTATTTTTCTCTCCAAACCTCTTTACCATAGGGGCGATAGCAAAAGCCTGTGCAATAGAATGGCATATTCCATAACTAGCAAGGGAAACACCTGCAATAAATATACTCCAGCCATAACGATCCTGCCCATAGATAACCCATAAAGTTGCGGGGACTTGTGAAACCAATGTGATAATTAAAAAGATACCAAGCAATGGAGCCATATTAGGTTGAGTGATCAAATAGGATAATTTCTTTAATATTGATTGCTCCTGAACCTTCTCAGTCATTTTATTGCTGTGTTTTGATTCTTTTAATAAGACTGCTGTCATTATTAAATTAATCCCATTCATAAAAGCAGCAGCAAAGAACGGTGCATGTAAGTTCCATTCACCCAAAACTCCACCTATTACCGGACCCGCTATAAACCCAATACCAAAGACAGCTCCAAGGAGACCAAACCTTTTTGCACGCTCATGGGCTGGAGTAATATCTGAAACATAAGCTGTTGCAACAGCCATGTTGGCACCTGTAATTCCCGCAAAAATACGACCAATATATAGCCACAATAGAGAAGGAGCAGCAGCCATTAGGAGATAATCAGCCGTTGCACCAGCAATTGAAATAATTAATACAGGTCGACGTCCAAATCGGTCACTCAACGCTCCAAGGATAGGTGCAAAAATGAACTGCATCAGAGCATACACAGCTAATAAAGCACCATAGTGAACACCGCCTGCTTCAGCTCCAGCCAATGACCGTAATAATTCAGGCAAGATCGGCATAATTAAACCAATCCCAACAGCATCCAGAAATATAGTGATTAAAATCACGCTCAATGATTTCTTCACAAATGCCTTCTCTAGCAATGATAGAATTAATATTCTCTCACACACTCCCTATCAGTGATAGATTTATGAGTAAAAAAGATATTGCACCTCAACGTCTGACACGTGAAATAGTCCTGCGTACCGCATTGGATATGTTGAATGAAGAAGGCATAGATTCAATAACCACACGCAAGCTAGCTCAACGATTGGGTATTAAATCTCCAACTCTATATTGGCATTTCAAGAATAAATCCTTGTTAATGGAAGCAATGGCGGAAACCATTATAAATGAACACCATTTAGTTTCTTTACCCATCGATGGGATGACATGGCAAGATTGGTTGCTCGCTAATTCTGTAAGCTTTCGTCGAGCACTACTAGCTTACCGTGATGGTGCTCGTCTACATGCAAGAACTAGCCCCAGTCAAGGACATTTCAACACGATTGAGGCCCAAGTTGCGCTGTTATCTCATGCTGGGTTTTCTCCTGTTGAAGCAGTTGCATTACTTATGACATTAGGAAGGTTTATTGTTGGGTGGGTCCTTGAGGAGCAGCAAGAAGAAATAAGATCAGACCCACCATTCGAAGCCGATCCAACTATATATCCACTCATGCTCCAAGGAGTGAATACCTTACAAAATATGAATGCGGATGACATTTTTGAAAATGGGATTCGTATGGTGATTATCGGTGCTGAAAGACAACTTGATATTAAAATGCAAACTTAACTCTATACTGCTTTAAGCAACTGTTCTATTTAGTAATAAAGCTTTTATCCTTAATTATTTAACATAATAGAGGTTATACGAAACGCAATTTAAAATATTATTGTTTTTCATATAGTTATAAAATTTTGACTGACTTCAAAAACAGTAAAAAGCCGACTTAGAAACAAGTCGGCTTTTTTATGAGCAGGTTTGATACCTTTTGCCAAGAACATAGGTTATTAAATAATCAATTGATAAAATATATTCTTATTATTTCATTTACTCATAAAATATATTCATTATAATGTTGTGTATTCGATCGAATACAATAAAGAGGAACTTTCATGACCGAGATTAAACGTCTCCCTGAATTTGATGAATGGCTAGATAGCATTAAAGACAGTATGACCCGTCTTAAACTGAATCGAAGATTAGATAAGGTTCAGCGTGGTAATTGGGGCGATGTAAAGCATCTTCAAGAAGGTGTTTGGGAAATGCGAGAGTTCTTCGGACCAGGTTGGCGCATGTATTACATCAAACATGGTGATGTAATCATTGTGATGCTTGGAGGTGGTGATAAATCTACACAGCAAAAGGATATAGAACGAGCTGTTGATTTATCAAAATCTTTAGAGGATTGAAAAATGGTTAAAATAGCTGATCTACCTAGCTTTGACATGGCAGAAGCACTTAAGAGTGAAGAAGATATTGTAATGTATCTTAATATGGTTCTTGAAGAGAATGACCCTGCTGAACTAGCTCATGCACTTGGTGTAATTGCTAAAGCTCGTGGTATGACTCAAATCGCTAAAGAAGCAGGAATTGGACGTGAAGCACTTTACAAAGCACTCCGTCAAGATTCAGCACCTCGTTTTGATACGATTAATCGTGTAGTAAATGCTTTAGGTCTAAAACTAACTGTGCAGAATGCATAACTATTAATAAAATTTTGTCTAAGTTCCATCTTATTTAACATAAAATCTCTTATGCGAAATTTCAGCTCGATGCTTTGAAAGATGGCTAAAGCCATGTTTCAAAGTCGGGCAACTTTGCGCTTGCTGTAATTTGATTTGTAATGAGAAAAACCAAGCAAAGTACCGATCAACTAGTATTTTTTAGGGTCGATCTGACACCAGTCATACGTTTTTTCTTTGACACTACTCGGTTCAAACGAGTAGCAATTTTTCCTCATTATTCTCACCAATGTTTCACCATCACTTTCTCGAATTTGTAGCGGATATTTTTTTAGTACAGCCATATCTGCTCTACGTTCATCAATTTCGTCTTTGCTTGGTATGTATAAAAAGATAGCCAAAATGAACACCATCATCACAGCAACAAACGTGCTGGCAAAAATAAAGATAAGTTTTAAGTTGAGCCTGTTTGTAGCTTCGTTTAATGCCTGAATACTGTTGTTTAATGCACCTGTATGCTTCTTATTTGTGTTTTCTAGCGATTTTTCAGCCTTGTCTAGCACTCCACTAGCGACTTGGTTGTAAAACTGCTCTAATCGCTTCTTATCGTCTGCTATGGCTTCTCGATATTCCTTCATGGATGCCAATAAAATATATAACTGGTCATCTAAATCATTTTGATTACTCATAATGACATTCCGCCTCTACTTAGTTTTTGATATGCCTTGCGGAGTGCTTGCTCGGCTCGTTGTTTATCTAATTCTTGCTGTCGTTTCATTTCCGCTTGGCGTTCCAGTTCTAGACGTTTGGTTTCTTGGTTCTTCTGCCATTGATCAAAACCTTGATCGACACGGTTTAAACCACGCTGTAAAACGCTCTCTTTCTGCTGTTTCTGTTGGTCAAGCTGTTGGGCGTTCTGCTGTTTCACATTGTCATTAAAACGGCTGATTTCAGTGTCTATGCCTTGTCTGCGTAATTGGGTGACTTTAGTGCCTTCATGGATGGTGGCTTGTAGTCCGTTATTCTGATCGGCATAGCTGCGGTGATCTATTTTTTCTCGGTAGCCTGCTCGTTCTAATGCGTGATTGGCTAAATTTGCCCACGTTTCCCGAATCTGTTTAATTTCGTCTTGGGTTGTACCCATACCAAGGCTTTTTCGTTTGGCGTTGCTGAGTTCAATATCGGTTTTGGTGGTCAGGGTGAGTTTATTGTCCGTGTCCAATTCGGCTTTTCGGGTGGTAAGCATGATATGGGCGTGATGATTCTTATCATTACCGCCTTTGCTGGGTTCATGGATGGCTAAATCTGCGATCACTCCATAGCGATCAACTAAGGACCTGGCAAAGTCTTTTGCCAAGTCCTTACGTTGATCAGCGTCTAATTCATCAGGTAGGGCAATGACCCATTCTCTAGCGGTTCGGGCATCTTTACGGTTTTCGGTTTTTTCTGCCAAGTTCCAAAGTTCACCACGGTCAATTTCAATATCTAAATTAGACAGAATTTCAGAATGGGCGACACCGTCTTTTCTCGTAAAGTCATGGGTCAGTCCTGTGCGTTCATCTTCTAGTTTTTCCCCTGCACGATATGCAGATGATGCAACCGCAGTTCGCCCCGAACTTCGGTTCACCGTTTTAGTGGAACAATGATAAATTGCCATGCAGTCGCCTTGGGGTGCTTTTGCTTTTAAAAAATTGCGTAGCAGTTTTTTGGGGTTAAGGGGTGTCCCCTTGCGCAACTTTGACTTGAACTTTGTTCAAGTCGTAAGTGCGCATTTCATGAAAAACACGATAGCATATAGCCCGCTTGAATTTCAATTCATAGGGTTTTATGCTTGAGTGGTTTTCTATATCCCGAAATTAACCGTTATGACAAAATC
>NZ_VOZT01000094.1:0-6306 GCF_013419625.1 Acinetobacter sp. YH12070
GGATAGTCTTTTTCAGATTCAATCAATAATTGAACCGATCTTTCTCTGATTTCAGGGGTATATTTTAATTTGGTCATCGGAACATTCTCTCAGAATACTGAGTCTCCGACAAACCCGGTACGGTTCAGTATGGGAGATTTTAATTTTTAAATATTTGTGCAACAAAGCCGTTTTAAAGGAAATAACAAAAGACTATATTTTCAGCATAAGCAATGTGAGTGAATTCATATTCATTCACCACAATTGTTACATTTTAAATCAAAAAGTAAGTTCAACATCGAACTTTATTTTATGCAGATTAGCCACTATATTAAAAATTCATAGAATAATTGATACAACGTGAAAATTTGAAATTAACCTTTTGAACAGAAGACGGTGCCCATAATGGAAACTAAGCATTTTATTCTCAAATTGGTTGCTAGCTGTATTTGTCTAGCTTCAACATACACAACTGCATCTCCTGTACCTTCCAGAATAAATGAAGGTCAAATCGCCAATATAACAGCCCTTACACCCGGTACAATACTATCTATACAAGCTCAAACACCTGATCTTTTTAGTAATGCAGCAGAACGATATATCATCAGTTATCGAAGCCGAGGTGTTCATTCAGAACCGATTGTTGCTTCTGGATATGTCCTATTACCTAAGGGTAAAGCCCCTAAGGGCGGCTGGCCAGTTTTGGCTTGGGCACATGGTACAACTGGTGTAGCTGATACCTGCGCCCCTTCGGGTGATTATGCAGATGGACCCGTTCACATATACCAACAAATTGCAGCCAAAGCTTTAAACGCTTGGCTTGCTCGTGGCTATGCAGTCGTTGCGCCGGATTATCAAGGTTTAGGTACACCAGGCGGCCACCCCTATATGAATGCTCAAAGTCAGTTACACACTGTCGTTGATGCAGTCCGTGCGATGCATCAATTAAAATCAGTAAAATTGAGTAAAAACTGGTATGTCATGGGCCACAGTCAAGGCGGCGCTGCTTCCCTAACCGTAGCAGCGTTTGGACAAAAGAATGCCCCAGAACTCAATTTACGCGGCGCAATTGCATTGGCACCCGGCGGTTACCAATATGAAAGGATTGCTGAATATGTCGCAAATCAGTCTAATATTGATCCGAGCGTTGCAGCATTTTTACCTATAGTCCTGTTAGGTGCTGAAGCTGCAGAGCCTACACTTTCAGCAAAAGATTTTGTCAGCCCAGAAATGCAGAAAATCCTCAATCAAGCTCGCAATCGCTGCTTATCAGAACTACAAAATGAACTAAAAGTATCGCCAAAAACTGTTTTTAAACCCAATGTAGATTTAACGCCATTGACCCGTTATTTAAAAAAACAGTCGATCGAATTTATGACACCTCAGGTACCTTTACTGTTAGTACAAGGTGATCAAGATCAATTGGTAGATTATCGGGGTGTCCATGCTTATTACCAAAAAGTCTGCAAGGAAAATAAACCCATAGCCTTTCACCCAATTAAAAATGGTGACCATCGTGATTCACTCAAACAAAGCGAATATTTAATCGACAACTTTATTCACTCAATTGAGAATAAGACGTATTTAAATACCTGCCCAATAAACTAATACTTAAAATTTTATATCAATATTTTTGATAGAAAATTCATTATGTAATTTTATTTATTAAGTTTTTTATTCAAACCTAAAGATGTTGGCTGTCAGCCTAGATCAATTTGGATTAATAAAATAAAAATACACAACTAAACAAATCAAAGAAATAGTTGAAATTAAAAGATAAGTGCCCGTTGTATTAAAGCTTTTTAGAAATTTAAATAAGTCCATCATGTCTCCCCCCATGAAAAAACAGATAAATTATACTAAATAATATCTGGGGGATTAAATAGCTGTTGGTCGAATAGCTAAATCGATATGATCAAGTGATCATTAAAAATATATATCTCCTTTAAATCTAGATTAATCTATAGTTTGAGTCTATCAAATACAAAAATACAGCTCCCAACTCAATGAGAGCTGTATTTTTAATACTAAAAATTGATCGAAATTAAACGGCAAGTACTTTCACAATAATGGTTTGCATGTCTTCATTTTCTTCAGCCAAATAAACACGCTTTAACTCTTTACTTTTCACTTTGAATTGATGATTTTGATACTGAATTACAGCCGGAATTTGATCAAAATACAGGCTATCTGCGTCTAATTCTTCTTGAAAAAGTGGCGTGCCCAATTGATAGTCTAGGCTTTTTAATACTACATATTTAACAGTCGTTTTCATTGAAATAAACCTACTTTTGTTACGCTCTTTATTTTAAGTTTTAACATCGTTTCCCTTCCGAAGAAACCTTTATTTCATATTTTCGTACAGCTTCTAAACAATCACGCTATTTTCGTGAATTCCACAACACACACAGTACCAACTTAGACTTTTAGTGAAATTACAGGCGAGCGAAATCAATGCTAAAATTTTAAGAATACTAATGATCATTCACCATTCTACTTTGGGGTAAGCACATGCTTAAACTGTGTTGCGATGCTTTAGAACAAAAATCCATGACTATCGCGTTTATCGAGAGTGCGAGCTCTGGTTATTTATGTAGCCAATTTTCAATTTATAAGAATAGTGGTGCAGATATCTTGTTAGGTGGTCTTGTCAGCTATGATCCATCGATCAAGCGTGAAATTTTAAAAGTAGATCCTCTACTAATAGAAAAATTTACGGCCGAATCCGCAGAAGTGACTCAAGCGATGGCTGAGCAAGGACAACAACTATTTTTTCATGCGGACTTCGTGGTGGCCTGCACCGGATTACTCAAACCCGGTGGCAGTGCAACCGTAGAAAAACCCGAAGGAACATTTTATATTTCAATCTTACATGATGGTCGTATCTATAATTATCATTATTTTATTTTGGGTACGGCTTTAGAACGCCTAGATCAGTTAACTGAAAATGTTGCTCACAGTGTATTAGACATCTTAAATGCAGAATAAAACATACATAATCTTCATATTTAAATATCATTTTGCATCGCATACTGTATTGAGGAATTTACTCAACAGGACAAGAAAATGCAGCTACGTCATTTCAATGCATTCGCAATTAGCACCCTACTGTCCTGCTCTGCTTTCGCGACGGTAGGCGGCCCTCAAAACATTGAGGTTTTAGGTTTTGATAAAAAAGACCAAAAAATCTATTTAATGCGTCATTTTGAAGATGGTCGTGGTCGTTTACCACAATTATATTATTATCAATTAAATAGCCAAAAACCGACGCAATTAATTACAGTGAAGTCTTTGTATATTAATCCAAAGACAAAACGGATTGATTACGATCAAGACAGCACCCAGTTTGATAAAGAAATCGCGAAAATAAAAAAACGTTTAGTCAAATTAACACCAGTAAATAACAATAATGCTCGAATACAGTTATTAACAACCATGAATGGCACTGCTAAATCATGGTATGACCCCACTGAAACCATTGATAAATGGACCTATCAATATCGTGTTAAAAATTCGCAGTATAAAAGCGCTGTACAAAAGGCTGAGACCTATAAAGAAGGTTTAAAAATCTCTAAAACTTATCGTGTAGTGCAAAAGCCTTTTTATTTAGTAACTGTTAAATATCTAGGGATTCCATTTGAAACAGGATATAGCGTTGAAGATCCAGTTTTATTAACCAAATAGATTGTTAAATTAAATAACAAATAATAAAAAAGCCTCTTTTGAGGCTTTTTTATTACACTTAAAATTATGCTGCAGAACGCTCTGCAATTGGCACAACTTTACGTAATTCCGGACCTGTATAGTCCGCACTTGGGCGAATAATACGATTGTCCGCACGCTGCTCCATTACATGTGCAGCCCAGCCTGTTACACGTGACATTACAAAAATTGGCGTAAACAATTTCGTTGCAATATCCATGAAGTGATAAGCCGATGCATGGAAGAAATCTGCATTACAGAACAGTTTCTTCTCACGCCACATCACTTCTTCACAGCGTACTGATACTGGATAAAGTACCGTATCGCCAACGTCTTTCGCTAGGCGTTCAGACCAGATTTTGATGATGCCGTTACGTGGGTCATTGTCTTTATAAATCGCATGACCAAAGCCCATGATCTTTTCTTTACGCTCAAGTTTGCCGAGCATTTCACGTTCAGCTTCTTCTGGAGACGTCCAGTTTTCAATCATTTCCATCGCAGCTTCGTTCGCACCGCCATGTAATGGGCCACGTAGTGAACCAATTGCACCTGTGATGCATGAATGCATATCTGACAATGTTGATGCACATACACGCGCTGTGAATGTAGATGCGTTAAACTCATGCTCTGCATACAAAATCAGTGATACGTTCATCACTTGCTCGTGCAATTCATTTGGTTTTTCGCCACGCAGTAAATGTAGGAATTGAGCGCCGATTGAATCATCATCGGTGTTTTCTTCTACACGTACACCATCATGGCTGAAACGGTACCAGTAGCAAATGATCGCAGGTAGCGTTGCCAAAATACGGTCTGCAACATCTTGTTGTTGTTCAAACGATTGTTCAGTTTCAAGGTTGCCTAACATTGAAACGCCTGTACGCATCACATCCATTGGATGTGAGTCCGCAGGAATACGTTCTAATACTTCTTTCAACGCTTGTGGCAATTGACGCAATGATTTGAGTTTAGCTTTGTATGCTGCTAATTGTTCTGTTGTTGGCAATTCACCAAAGAAAATCAGGTACGCAACTTCTTCAAACTGACAGTTTTCTGCCAAGTCTTGAACGTCATAACCACGATAGGTTAAGCCCGCACCGCTTTTGCCTACAGTTGAAAGTGCAGTTTTACCCGCTACTTGTCCGCGCAGTCCTGCGCCCGTGAGTACTTTTCCTTCAGCCATTTTTTATTTTCCTTCAGTGAACAATTTATCTAAGGTATTTTCAAAAGTGTGATAATCGAGGAATTGATAGAGTTCTTTTCGTTGTTGCATTTTATCCAGTACATTGACTTGTGTACCGTCATTGCGGATTGCATGCATCACTTCGAGTGCCGCTTTTTGCATTGCACGTGTCGGAGACAATGGATAAAGCACCATTGAAATGCCTTGCTCGCCTAATTCTTCTTTGGTGTAGTAAGGGGTATCACCAAACTCTGTAATGTTTGCCAGTACAGGTACACCCACAGCATCGCAGACTGTTTTGTACATGGTGATGTCTGTCATTGCTTCAGCAAAGATCGCATCTGCTCCTGCTTCTACACATGCACATGCGCGGTCGATCACTGCCTGCAAACCTTCTTTTTGTAATGCATCTGTACGCGCCATCACTACAAAGTTTGAATCGGTTTTTGCATCAACAGCCGCTTTAATACGGTCAACCATTTCTTGTTGTGACACGATTTCTTTGTTCGGACGGTGACCACAACGCTTTTGTGCGACTTGGTCTTCAATATGAACCGCTGCTGCACCTGCTGCAATCATTTGCTTCACACTGCGGGCAATATTAAATGCACCGCCCCAACCTGTATCGATATCGACAAGTAATGGCGTATCTACACGTTCAGTAATACGACGAACATCTTCCAAAACATTGTCTAAACTGGTCATGCCTAAGTCAGGTAAACCATAAGAATAGTTCGCAACACCTGCACCAGATAAATATATGGCTTTATAGCCAACTTCTTTTGCCATCATTGCTGCATAGGCATTTACTGTGCCAATGATTTGTAATGGTTTTTCTACTTCCAATGCTTGTCTAAATCTTAAGCCTGCAGACGTTTGTTGTGTCATATTCCTTTCCACGGCATTTACTTTAATTTTCGAAGTTTGAGTATATCCATATTTTTTTCCAACTCTATGGCTTTGTAGAATATTAACTCTAAAACTTTAGTCAAATATTTCACTTGTCACCTATCTGTTGTTATTCTTTAGTCAAAGATCTCTGATTTATAAGCAAAGCAGAAAAGTACTAATTTTTTTGCTATAATTATCGTCAAATCAGCTCTTTTTTTGTTAAAAATTATCACTTTATGCAAGATTTAATACACATTGAACCTCTAACGCATGACCAGCCACAAACGCGGCGCGGACATGAACGATGTGTTGCGCTTTTAGAAAGTGCTACGGAGCTTTTTTTAAAACGTGGTTTTGATGCAGTTTCATTAGATGACATCGTGAATCATGCAGGTGGTTCAAAAGCATCGATCTATAAATATTTTCTCTGTACACGACAAATTTCACAGAACCCTTATCCTATCAGGATTCTGCTTTCTTAAAATTGCCAAAATTTCCTTAAACTCTTCTTTTTTCCCAAAACCAATTAAACGCTGAATCGCCATTTGAAC
>NZ_VOZT01000095.1:0-6286 GCF_013419625.1 Acinetobacter sp. YH12070
AGTACCAGCGTACGGCCCACAGAATGATGTCACGCTGAAAATGCCGGCCTTTGAATGGGTTCATGTGCAGCTCCATCAGCAAAAGGGGATGATAAGTTTATCACCACCGACTATTTGCAACAGTGCCGAAAATAGCATTGATTTAGAGCTTTATGATCCAAAGCATACTGCAACCAACCAAACACAGGGTTTGAAATTACTGAGCAGTGAAAAACCTAGAACATTAACCAATGTCCCACTTAAAGTAACGACCACTAATATTCCATTAAGACATAGTGCCGCAGTAAGGGCAGCAGAAACCATGCTGATGGCGGATAGTACAACTTCAACCACTTTTTATAATTGTACAACAGGTTTTAATGTGAAAAACGCTGCGGGTACAAAATTTGCGACCACAGCGGCTCACTGTAAGAATTACAAAATTACTGTAGATGACCGCAAGACAACTGGCAATGATAATATTGCACTAACCTTTGTGGGAGACTTCTGGAATGGTAGTCAGGATTTCCAAACCATGAGTTTAGTATCATCTACACATACCTTGAACCCAGAATTTTTCGCCAGTGACAATGTGGTCAAAACTCTAACTGGTCGACGTACACAAGGTAACACACCTGTTGGTACGTATGTCTGTCATTATGGAATGAAAACTGGTTATAGTTGTGGTACGGTTCAGTCGACCGCATTTAAAGCATTTGGTACTGACAATAAATGTGGACCATCAGGGGCAGGTGTGTGTAATGCAACATGGGTAAAAGTTTCAGGTCCAACGTTGGATTGTTGGGGTGGCGATAGTGGTGGTCCAATCTTTATTGGAAGTGTGGCGGCAGGGTTATTATCTACTGCAACTTATCAAGGCACATGGAGTTCTTCCATGAAAGGTCAGGGGTATTGCGGAGGTGCCGCCAAACCTAATGGATATATGACCTATATGTCTACTGATGAACTCTATAAAGAGGGTTACTCATTATTATACGGACAATAACGATGACTAGAATATTTATACTGATGTTCGTCGTTGGACTTTTGAGCGCTTGTCATAAGCCTTCATCAGCCGATCAGTCCAAGATACAAGAATTACAAGTGATGTCCTTTAGTGAGCAGACCTTGGCGCAATTTTCTTGGGAATTAATCGAGGCAACAAATGCTAATAGTGAACGTATAGATTCATTATTTCTGGCTTCAAAACCTGACCAACCTATCACGCTAAAATTTGCAGAAAAGATGCTGTATATTGGGAATTTGTTTTGTAATATAAATTCGATTGGTATTCATTTTAAGGGCAATCATTTATATGCTGAACAACCAATTGTTGCCACAATGATGGGCTGTCCTGATGATATCAACTTACGTGAAAGTACGATGATAGATATTCTGGTGAATGCTCCCACATTATATCTTCAATCTCGTAAGGGGCAGGCACAACTGCTTATAGAAACACAAAAAAAAGAGAAATTGATTTTTAAAGGTGTTCAAGTCAACAAGTAGTCTAAATTCTTGCAGTACACTGATGAAAATCATAAGGTAAAGTTAGATATGAGGAAGCCCAATCATTTAGTTGGGCTTCTTTGTTTAAATATAATTTTAAGAGCCGGTAACTTATTTTCTGTAAGTTCCCTTTTACTATTTTTCTTTTGAGTATTTTATTAATCTAATTCTTTTACGCACTCAATAAGTATTACCACTATACCAACTCTTAGAAAGAGCTTTGAATTCCCTATTTAACATAATGGTGGTTATACGCAATACACTTGTATATTAATATAAATATCAATCACTTGAAAATTTAGCCATGACTAAGAAAAAGCAAAAAATCGGCTTTTGTAATAAGTTGGTGAGTTTTTAAGCAGATCTGTAATATTTTGCCAGTAAATTTGATTAAAAAACGATCAATTTGGCAATCAGTGCCCATTTCATCGGCTTTCAGGATCCGAAACTATCCCCAATGGCTGTGGATAAAATTTAGGCTATTTTGTACGCCCTGGCGCACAACAATCTCGGCTCTTTGCGGCTACCAGGAACAGTGGAATTTTCCTATGATGAACTCATCAGGAACAGGAAGTTCCAAACAACAAGAATAAGAAAGATCGCACCAGGAGCGTGAGGTAAGACAGGAGTCATACCTAGCAACCCAATATGAGAAACCCCGGCAGGATGCTGGGGTTTTTTATTGTCTGCATTTAAGGTCTAATCAGTCTTAGCCAATTCATTTTGGTTGATAAGTTTAATCAGCGCATTTTGAACAAACTCATCAAGTTCAATCCCTTTTTCTTTTATGATGGTTTCTATCTTTGCTAGCGTTTCACTTTCTAATTCGAACTCGATTTCTGCTGATGTTTCCATGAGTAAATCATAGTTATTTTCGACTATCTTTTTAAAGGTTTCTTCTAGATCTTTTGTTGATGGAATATTGAAAGATAAGCGTAATGAGCTATTGATAATTTCAATATGGGTATACCCTAAATATTCAGTACTTTTTCCCACAAATCCTAAGTGCTTCATAAAAAACCTTAAATAAATATAGTAGAGAGCTGTCTAAATTAAGCCAGACTCTCTTTTACAAATTTTGGATCAACAATAAATAATCGAATAAGGGATGTTGCTGCTCCTGATGGTCTTCTCGCACCTTGTTCCCATGATTCAAGAGTACGTCTTGATACGCCAAGAATCTTAGCAAACTGATCTTGTGTTAGTTGAGCCTTTCTACGAGCTAACGCTACATCTGTCTCAGTGATTACGGTTCTTTTCGCTGCATTACTAGTAAGCATATCGTCGATGCCTTGTAATATTTCAGCTTCAATATCCCTAGTTGCTTCAAAAGCCTCAAGTTCTTTTTCAGTCATTAAACGAGTCATTTAGTTTCTCCACTAATGCTTGAAGAGTCTTCTTACTAAGCTGTACAGTTTGCTTTTTACTGTACAAGGTTAATAACCAAATCTCTCCATTTGCTAAACGATTAAAGTAGATGACTCTGACACCACCACTTTTACCTCTACCACCGCTAGTCCATCTAATCTTACGAATACCACCTGCATTAGGCTCTACATCTCCTGCTTCAGGATTTAATGCTAAGAATGTTTTGAATTCCTCATATTCTTCCTGAGTCCAATAAACAAGACAGTATTTAGTAAATAATGGAGTCTCACATATTGTATACATTGATTGCATTCATACTACCTTGTAGTAGTTTATTTTATACTACTTTGTGGTATTTTTAAATGATAATTCTTAGTTCTCAGGATTAAATGCCTATTTAAGTGATGTGCTGAAAAGGTTGCCGACACATAAAGTGACTCAGATTGAAGAATTGCTACCACACCGCTGGAAACCTGAACCGAATTAAAAAATAGGCATGGGGTTCAGCGGACGCTTACGTTCTGTTATTCCTAAGTAGAAATGTCCTACCTAATAACCAAATAGAAATGTCCTATATGGACAATTCCAAGTCAAGCACAGGATTCAGATTTCGTTCTTTGATTACTGTCTTCTGTGCACGTCTGCTTGGCATAGATTGAGAACGATTACGTTTGTTTTGCTGTTCCAATTCTTCATGCTGTTGTTGAATATGATTGAGAACTGCACCTAAACGTTTATTCTCAACAATCTCTCGCTGGTTAAGCTGACTTAATTTATCGAAGATGCTGTAATTGATTTTTCTTCCCTGATATTCAATCGCGACTGTACCATCCGGGTATTCCAGGAACTCAAGATACTTACCGATCAACCTTTGATTTTCTTCGGTGTTTTCCAGGAGATATACGCATTTATCATAAGTAATCGTCAGGCTATTCGTGACTCTGCGGGGTTCACGCCAAGTAAAAATATCATCTAATTCTTCGGCTGTTTCAGTGATAGGCCGATGTAGATCCTTAGGATTAAAAGCCATCTTGGCGAACTTCTGATTGAACTGCTCAATGAAGCAGGGTAGCCAGGCATTAGCTTGCTCAATCGAGCTGATACCTTCCAGACGCATCTCCTTGATCAGACGGTCCTGAAGGGTTCTGTTGGCACGTTCCACACGGCCTTTGGCCTGTGGTGAATTGGCGAAGATGATATCGATATTCAGGGTACTGAGTACGCGTCCAAACTGGGTAATCTTGGTGTCTTTCTTGCTGCTTTGATTCACCCTGAAGACTGAATGTTTGTCGCTGTAAAATGCCAACGGCTTACCATGCTGCTCAACATACAAGCGTGTTGAAATCATATAATCAAAGGCTGATTCTGATTCACAGAAGCGTAAATGCTGCAATTTTCCTGTAGCATCATCGATAAACACCAGCAGACAGCATTTAGCAGCGCGTCCTTCAAACCAGTCATGATATGAGCCATCAATTTGGATCAGTTCACCAAAGCAATCCCGGTTGTAACGAGGCTGATACGGGCGTTTCAGGCGCTTGGATCGAGGAATCCATAAGTCAGCTGCAATCATCCAGGAACGCAGGGTTTCTACTGAAAGATCGAATCCATGTACGGTGGTGAGCTTTTCATGCGCTAAAGTGGGTCCGAAACCATGGAGTTGGTCAGAAACAATATTGAGGCACTTGAGTCTGAGTTCTTCAGGAAGTTTGGAATTGCTGATTTGGCCACGACCGGCATGGGCTAATGCAGCGGGACCTTGAGCTTTGTATTTCTGCAGTAAGCGTCTGATCTGACGTTCTGAAATATGAAGTAGCTGAGCAGCCTGGGATTGAGTTATGCGTTGATCGCAGATTTCCTGCACGACCGACAATCGTTTAAGTTCTTTATCCGACATAGACACCAACATATCAAACCGTCCGCTAACGAAATTGCAAAAGTGCATATTCTAAAAGCGGACATTTTTACTTTGGAGAAACCGGACATTTCTATTTTGGAGTTACACGTTCAATTCGTATAACCGCCATTATGTTAAATAGAATCAAAAAACCTCCAATAAAATCGTTATAGTATTATTATTTATTGAGTAGATAAGAGAATTAAATTAGTGAAATACTCAAATGAACAAATAGTAAAAGCACTCTTACTTGCTCCTTTACCTTTACTTTTTTTAACAACAGTCCTGTTTATCGCAGTGAATCACGAATACAGCCTATACTCGATTTTCGTAGTTCTTGTAGGACACGGTCTTATTTACTTGGCTTATTGTATTTTGACTGTGCCTTTTAGCTACATATTCTCAATTCTTTTAAATCGTTATAACAGTCTTAATTTATTAACCATCTGTATTACCTCTCTAATTATTGCTACTCCATTTTTTATTCTTTTAGGATGGGGGCATACTGGAAAGATTGCTGAAGATTGGTGGAAGATGTATACCAATACATGGGCTAGCTTTCTGGCTCTATTTCCTGGCTTATGTTATTGGCTGTTTTTAATTAACTTAAAAGATAAAGAATAGTTATGAAAAAAATATTATATTTTAATTTTTTAGCGATTATTTTGACTTACGTATCTTTGCTTTATCAAAAAAATATATTAGTTGCTCGCATAGTTGTAGATAAGCTTGAAAAAGTTAAAGTCATAGCTGGGGGATTTCCTCTCCAGTTCCTTATAGATGGTGAAACCTCTCCAGTCGGAAGTATAAGTATCAATCCTTTATTTATTTTCATCGGCATGGATCAATTTGTTTTTCTCAATTTTTTTATTGATTATTTATTTTGGATAAGTATTTTATTTGCTTTTTCTATGATTGTGAAAAAGTACAGAATTGTATAGATCTTCTAAAATTAACATAATACACGTTATACGAAGTTGAAAAATTGAGACTATAGCCTTAATTTTTATGTATTTTTTTAATTTAACACCTAGGCCAGTGCCTAGGTTTTTTCATCTCGTATAACAGCCATTATGTTAAATAATAGGGGCTTCTAAGTACGCGATTAGAAAATTTAGTCTTTAAGAGGAGAAATTTGTTCTAGCTTATCTTCAGGATTATTTTCTCTAATATGTATAATTCGATCATAATTTTCTACTCCTCGTAAGTGAGGTGGTGCAAATGCTGGATACTTGTTGAAAAAGTGCATTTTAATATTTAGTGCATGGTCTAAAATAAAAGCACATTCAATTCCATAGTACTTATCATTAATAAAAAAATTGTCTGTAGTTTCTATTAGTTCTTGGATAGCTAAATCCAATTTTTGAATTTTTTCATTAATATCTTTAGTTTTCTCTTCTATCTTTTTAGAGATGGATCCGTAAATTTGAACAACTCCTATAAGTGATATTCTGCTCCTCAAATGATGTTATAAACATCAATATATGGAGTATTTTATGGCACGTAGACCAAGAAGAAATCATTCAAATGATT
>NZ_VOZT01000096.1:0-6208 GCF_013419625.1 Acinetobacter sp. YH12070
CATAGGCGGAGCGTTGGAAGTAGTTGTATAGGTTGGTTAAGTTGCATGTTGGAGTAATCCTCGCAGAGATACCACCATACTTCGACAGGGAGCGCGTGGGAGAAGGTGCAAAACCTTTAGTCCTTGTCTGCATGGTCAGCAAAACCATGTGCGGATACGACCGATGCGTGGCTCCGTCAGCCCAATTACAGGTTAATCGGCAATACTTAAGAGGATATTTGATTTTTTTAAATCAAAGCCTCTTAGGGAAAGTATTGCCGAAACTCTCTCAACGTTCACCATCAGCCCGAGCAAAGCGAGGGATGTGGGGACGGTGAGAAAGAGTTGAGCGCATTTGTTTTTACAAGATTCATGCCAATACCTACTAGAGTTTATATACCGTGTCATTTGATTAGTTTTTATTGAATTTCACTCGTCCATTTTTAAATAAGCAAGGATACACAGCTACCCCTATTTCACTTCGTTCAATAGTGTTAAGCTGTGACCTTGATCAGGGGCTTCACCCCCGATACCCCCGAAAAGCTTTAAACAGAAAAATCAAAGATTTTCCATTTTAAAGCTTACAAAAGCCAAAGCAGGGTAGATTGAAATGTCAGGACATGAACAACAAGAGAATAAGCAAGGCAAGGCTATTCGAGAGAGAACTTTTAAAGTCAGACTTTCTGAATCAGAATATCAATTGCTTGATTCCAATAATCCTTATGGTTCGATTGCAAAGTTACTTAGACAAGCAGCAGTAGAGAAAGCGACTAAAATTCATAATTCCAAAGTAGAAGATGACCAAAAAATTAAAGCAACAAAGGTTGTTGAATCTTCGTATAGCAAGACAGAGCGAGCATTAATTTTAGAACTTAGTCGGATTGGTAATAATGTGAATCAGATTGCCAAAGCAGTAAATACAGATATTGCGGGTACTGGTGCTTTCGATAAAGTGAAATTACTTCATTTATTGATTTCAATTGATCAACAGCTTCGGGAGTTACGTCCAGATGATCGTTGATTTTTTTCGGCATGGTTCAGGTTTGTCAAAAGGTTGTCTTGATTATTTATTAGGTGAAGATCGAGAGCGTGAACATGCACAAGTGCTTAGTGGTGATGTAGAGCTGACAGCACAATTGATTGATAGCAGTCCTTTTGCCAAAAAATATACCAGTGGTTGTTTGTCCTTTTATGAGCATGATTTATCTGACCAGGATAAACAGAAAATCATGCAAAATTTTGAGGAATGTTTATTTCCAGGACTAGATAAAGACCAATATCAAATTTTATGGGTGCAGCACCAAGACAAAATTAATCAGGACACAGGTGAGACAAGGCTTGAGCTTAATTTTGTGATTCCCAATGTTGAGCTTTCAACAGGCAAACGTCTACAGCCATTCTATGCGCCAGCCGATTTAGATCGAGTCGATCTATTTAAGCAGATCATCAATACCGAACATTCACTGTATGACCCCGATGATCCTGAGCATCGACAGCTATTTTTAAATAAAAAGAACCTGCCCAAAGATATTAAGGATTTTAAAGAGCAGTTACATCAACGTGTTTACCGAGCGGTTTCTAATGGGGAAGTTGCCGATCGGCAAGAATTGGTGCAATGGCTTGAATCGAATCAAATCAATGTCACTCGACAAGTAAAAAACTCCATATCCATTGAAAACCCGTATGAGGGCGCAAAACGTCCCATCCGTTTAGAGGGCGAGATTTATGAGCAAGGCTTTAGAGCTACTGGCGAATATCGACAAGAAATACAACAACGAATTGAAGAATACAGAGGAACAACTTCTGAGCGGTATCGAGCAAACGTCACAGACTATCAGAGACAGCTTGAACACAAGAGCCAATATCACTGCGACCGCTATCCAACAGTCGGACGAGAAAATAGCCCAGAGCATTCAAAACAACGCCCAAACGGTCGAGAAGCAGTTGAGCCAGTACCAAAGCTTGCTGCAATCGAAATTGAGCCATTTAACGCAATTAAACGAGCAAATACAGAGCCAAGAACAGAAAGCCCAGAATCAAGCCGTACAGAAAAAACTTACCATTTTGAATATGGGGCTGATTTCAGCAGCAGTTATTTTGCTTATAGCGATTTTCTCGCTTGGTCTCGTCACCAAAAACAAGTACAGCGAGATGCAGGCGCTAAACACCGTGATCAACGAGAAACAAATGAGGGTCGACCATTTGAACCGATCGGGGGGCAGTTTGATGATCAGCACATGCAAGCGACCAGACAGCAAAGCACAGCGCCTATGTATTCAGATCAACAAGAACGCAGGCGAATGGCAGAACGGCTACATGATTCCAATGGGGTATTAAACGATGACCGAATTAGAAACACAATTATTGAGAATCATCGAAGAACAACAGCAACAATTAATGCAACAACAAGTGCAATTGCAGAAGCAACAGCAAGCTTTAGACACAATGCAAACCAAAATT
Source organism: Acinetobacter sp. YH12070 (assembly GCF_013419625.1). NCBI lineage: Bacteria > Pseudomonadati > Pseudomonadota > Gammaproteobacteria > Moraxellales > Moraxellaceae > Acinetobacter > Acinetobacter sp. YH12070. The sequence continues at coordinate 2,440 of NZ_VOZT01000096.1, forward strand.
ATCCAAGCCTTGTCAGCACAATCAAAGACAATCAAGAGCGATCAGCAAAGCTTACAGCAAGCACAGAAATCATTAGCGACAATGCAGAAGCAATTTCACGAGCTAGAACGAAGTACAGCAAGCTATACCGAGCAGATCAATGGCAAAGTCCGAGAGATGAGCCTTATCACAGCCAACAACGAAGAAATTCTGGAGAGAATCTCAACCACACAGCATTCTGTCTCGTCAGAAGTAGCCAAAGCGCAGCAGAATTTGCTCGAAACATCCGAGATATTGAAAAAAATCTCGTCCAGATGAATGAGCGTAAACAAGAGATAGAAAAACCTCGACCTAAGCAAGATCGAGGTATGGATTTTGGGATGTAATTATTTTCTAGTATGTTGGTGTTTATTTCTTAGTATTAGCTTGTACTAATGTTTAAATTTAGCTATATTGAATGTAGTATAGGCTTGTTTATATATTTTGGTGGTGTTATGAATAATAACTGTGTAGTAGTACTAACTGCTCGTGGAAAGACTAGAATTTTAAAAGAAGGTGGTAGTCAGTCTTGGAGACTAAATGCTCATAATGCAGGAAAGTGCGATTATCTAGTTTGTGTGCAAAATAGGAAACAATCTTGGGGAGAACCAGAGGCTGATCATCACACTGCATTTTTAGTTGGCAAAATATCTAGTATCAGCCAATCTCAAGAAGAAGATGCAGATGGTAGATGGATAATAAATATCTCCGAATATGCTGATATATCTATTCCCAATATGTGGGATGGTAATCGGAATCCAGTTTCTTATAGTTCATTAGAAGAGATGAATATCGATTTGAATGAGCTGAAATTTACCAAATTAAATGAAGATAATTCTTCTAAAACACTGGATAAAATATCTATTCCTGAAGCTAAGAGACTATTAGCTAATTATTTTGATGTCCCTCAAGAAAATATTTCAATTACAATCAATATGTAAGCTTTTAATTGACCAAAAAAAGAAAAAAGCCTTTCACGTTAATGAAAGGCTTTTTTGAATCTTAGCGCTTGGGAGGGAAGATCTTAGATCCGCAGTCTCTCAAACTTACAACTATATATTAGGGTATATACGGTGGAATTGTCAAATGATGCAGTGCTTAAGATAGAGCAGGCTTTATCTATACCACGCTTATCTAAGTATGAAAATTTCTATAAAGATAAAGGTGAACCATATGAAAAATCTGATGTATTGATGCTTTATGAACGTAATTTAATAATTTCCAATAAGTTTTTTTACTTATTAAATTATTTTGAAGTTGTTCTGAGAAATGCTGTTGTTCAGGCAATAGAAATATCTTTTAGGTGTAATGAAACAAATAGTTGGCATGAAAATGAAGCTTTTATTCGAAGCCTTAGCCGTAGAGGGAGGTATAGCCCTAAAAGTATGTTTGATAGTGCTAAAGAGAAGTTCCCAGATTCGCCTAGTAAAATGATCCCTGAGCTTAAATTTGTATTCTGGCAAAAGATGCTTATGGCTAATTATGAAGAACGTATTTGGCAGGGATGTTTTAATTCTATTTTTCCTAATGCAACAGTTGAAAACAGGCAAATTTTTTACGATTGGACAGATCAATTACGTGAATTAAGAAACAGGATTGCTCATCATGAACCGATTATTTTTAACCGTAATCTAGAAAATGATTTAGAGGTTTTAACAAAATTTATTTACTGTCGTTGTATTAATACATACGATTTTATCGAGCAATCTGCATTAGATCTAAAAGAATATTTAGATTTTTAAGATAAGAATTTCACCCCAAACAATCGAAAGGTCAGACTATTTTGCAAATGTTGAATTAACAAGGTTAGTAGTAAAGCAGTAAATCCGATAACGGTAGCAGTGTTTCCTAACACCTGAGTTAAGCCGCGCCGCAAAGCGGCGTCGGCTTGGACGAATTGTTAGGCCGCATATCGCGACCTGAAAGCGGCACGCAAGACCTCAACCTTTTCCGCCCCGAGTGAGGTGCATGCGAACCTGTAGGACTCTATGTGCTTTGTAGGCCAGTCCACTGGTGGTACTTCATCGGCATAGTAAAAGTAATCCCAGATGATCGCCTCCCAGCTGTTACAACGGACTGGCCGCCCGGCGATGACACCCTCAGCCGCCTCTGGGCACGAGCCCTGCGGAGCCTCCGCGATTTCATACGCTTCGTCTGCCCACCAAGCAGGTTCGCAGTCAAGTAACTCATCCCCGATCTCCGCTAAGAATCCATAGTCCAACTCCTCCGTGACGCGCCCGCCGAGCATTTCAACTATTGCCTCGAGCTCGCCGCGCCTCTCGCCGGGAAAAGTCAGATCAATATCATCGTGCTTGCGTGTTACACGCCCTAGCCGTGCATCGATCGCCCAGCCCCCACCGATCCAGAGCGGCAGATTTCGCTCATCTGCCGCAGCTAGAATTTGGTGTATCAATGCGACCTGCGTTGTGTCCATGCGGCCTAACATAGTAAGCCCTCCCAGAATGTCAGTAATTAGACTATTAATTGAATTGTTACATCCAATAGTGAGCTCCCAGTGATTGTCTTAACTATCCAACCTTTCGATTGGATGGGGCAGAGCACCATTATTCTGTTTGAATGCGGTGTTAGTGTCAACTAGGTTCTTTATTTCTTCAAGGAGTTTGAAAGTGCTAAGTATTTTTACTTTACTTTGTTCCTCAATATAAATTTTTTTAAGACCATTTAGCAGCTTGTATTTGGATATTTTGGATAGGAGAATGAATAAGGTTGCGGTATTGATTCTTCCCCCTTTTAGATGAAGTAAACGGTTTTTTTGCAGTATTGGAATATTTCTATATTCTGTTAGTTGATCTTTTAAGTCATCAGGAATTTTCATTTCGTAAAAATTATATTTTTTAGAACAGTCTAATATCGAGTGATTTAGGCTTTCTGTATTTGTATTAATAAAAATGCATTTTTCAAATGTGCAATTTTTAAAGCGACAATCTCTAAAAATAGCAGCATAAAATACGCACTTTTTGAAGTGAACATTCGTAAACCTATTCTTATTTAAGATTACTCCTGAAAAATCAGATAAAACAATTTTTATATTTTTGAATGAACATGATCGTAGGCGGGATCCTCTCAAATTAACATTAAAAAATGTTTTATTAGAGAAACGTACTTTAGAAGAAATAGATTTGGCTAGGAGGCTATTTGAATACTTACGTTTTTCGATGTGCTTGTTATGAAATCTAGGAAGTTTTGACATTAATAGTCCAAAGAATAGGAGTTTCAGCTTAATTCTTAGGTGTGATCAAAAAAAATAATGGACAGGTCTCTTGCGAAATCTGTCCATTAGTTTTAAATTCGATGGGTACAGTTATTTGATGCTTGCAACATCAATTAACGAAAGATCGGCAGAGCTTGCAACTCATACTGATATTCACCTTAAAGGCTAGTACCACTATCTATTTTAAAGAATTAGAACAGTTTGACAAGCCTCAATTTGAAGTCCTTCGTTAATTCAGCAGTTTAAATCATCAAATAAGCACCTAACGGTCGAGCTTTATCTACTTCTGTGCGCCTTTTTTAAGGAAGATATGCGTTGCATGTGGAGGGAATAAGTGTCACTGGTGCATCGTAGCGATAGTCGCAAGGCTAAACCGCTTACAGGGGATCTCACATAGGCGGAGCGTTGGAAGTAGTTGTATAGGTTGGTTAAGTTGCATGTTGGAGTAATCCTCGCAGAGATACCACCATACTTCGACAGGGAGCGCGTGGGAGAAGGTGCAAAACCTTTAGTCCTTGT
>NZ_VOZT01000097.1:0-5931 GCF_013419625.1 Acinetobacter sp. YH12070
GTCATGAGAAAGCCCATATAAATGGGTAGAGTACAAGTTGCTGTAGAAGCATTTTTAATTCGTCTGATCACAGATACTTTATAAAGTATTTTAATACTTTTTTGAATCCGTCAATGCGTAAGTCCTATTATATTTATAAAAGAAATTTCACATGATTCCATGTATACCCTACAGTTTTTACACGTAACAAAATATTATTAAAATAAACGATATAGCTCCATGCCATTCTTACGCATAACCATTATTTATTGGAGACTAAAAATCAAAAAAAATACTTTTCAAAAATAATTGATTAAGTTATGTTCAATTGAGTAGTGGAAATTAAAACTCATCAAATCAATATTCAAAATTTATGTGTAAAAGGACGTTTCTATGAACCAATGGACAAAACTCACGTTACTCTCGGTTACTTTGGCGTGTATTACTGCTTGCTCAAATGATCAATCTACTTCAGAAAATGCCACGGAAGGAAAAAGCGCAGAAACTGCTACATCTGACAAACTTCAAACCAAGTTCGTAACCATTGCAACTGGCGGAGCATCAGGACCTTACAATGTGATTGGGACGAGTCTTGCAGAAATTTATAACAAAACTTTTGGTGTAAATTCTAAGACTCAGACTACAGGTGCATCAGTCGAAAACTTAAACCTTCTCAAACAGAATAAAGTTGAAATGGCATTTGTTATGAGTGACAGCTTAACAGAAGCACTGAACGGAGCAGGAAGTTTCGCAAATGGTAAAGTTGAGAATGTCAGCCAAGTCGCAGCGCTTTATCCAAACTACGTACAAATCGTAACCTCTAAAAAATCAGGGATCAAAAATATCGAAGATTTGAAAGGTAAACGTATCGCTGTAGGTGCACAAAATTCAGGTGTAGAAGTAAATGCACGTACACTGTTGAATGGTTTTGGAATCACCTATAAAGATATTAAAGTTGATTATTTGGGCTATGCTGAAGCCGCTGATGCTTTAAAAGGTGGCAAGCTTGATGCAGCATTCCTGACCAGTGGCATTCCAAACTCATCACTCATGGAACTTCAACAAAGCTTTGATCTACAGTTAGTTTCAATCAATGCAGATAAAGTCAAAGAAATAGCTAAAGATCAAAGTTATTTCTTACCGATGATTATTCCAAAAGGCACTTATGGCAATACTGCGGACATTCAAACTGCCGCAATTAAAAATGCATTAGTTGTTCGCTCAGATATATCGGATGATGATGTCTACAAACTAACAAAAACTTTCTTTGACAGTTTGCCTCAATTGGCAACTTCACACCAAGCAGCAACAGAAATCACGCTTGAAGGTGCTCAACAAGGCCTTGTAGCGCCTCTACATCCAGGCGCGAAACGCTACTATGATGAAGTGGTTAAAAAATAATAAGCTTCAAAAAAATGCAGTTTATACTGCATTTTTTATATTGTTCTTCGTAATCTATGCTAGCTATCCAACACTGTATACGCAGGTTAGAGTTGAAACTGATATATGCAAAATTTCAACTGATCAATTTGATTTACAGTGGAAGCATTCAGTAGAAAAGACGGCTTGGTCTGAACAATATCAGCGTCAAAAGAATAAGTTTTTACTGCGCCACACCGATTTGATTTCATTTGGTGCAGGTACACCCTCAAATTATCCCATTGAGTTTCAAAAAAATGGTGTGATTAGAATGCGGGTCAATCAAAATATAGATGAAATCAACTGGGTGATTTCTAGAAATATGCAAGGCACGATCCTCGCTGACCAAAAAATTTGGTCTATTTTTCAAAGTTACCCAGACTATAGTTTGGTCAACATCTCGGTTCAATATCAACCCAAATGGAAGTCTTGGTGGATTGGAGAATGCCTATGAATTCCAAAGAAGATAAAGTTGTATTAGAACAACTCGATGAGAAACAACAACAAGCCATATTAGAAAAATTTGATCGGGAATCTGTTACTCGAATCAATATGAGCAAATCTGTTACCTACTTTGTTGCATTTGTAGCGATCTTTTATTCATTATTTCATTTATTTATTACGTTTAATCCTTTACCTGAGTTAATACAGCGTGCAGCCCATGTCGCTATTGGCCTAGCACTCATTTTCTTACTCTATCCAGCTCGTCAAGCAAGCTCCCGGCAGCATATTTCACTTCTCGATTGGTTCTTGGCTTTGCTTTCCATCTTCAGTTTTTTATATTTATGGAAAGAATATCAATCTATTATGACCACTCGAGGTGGTATTCCAAATACCTTAGATATCGCGTTTGCAATTATGAGTGTGGTATTAGTCATAGAAGCAACTCGCCGGGTCATGGGGTGGATGCTGCCCATTTTAAGTTTAATTTTCCTGACCTATACATTTATCAGTCACTTTGATTGGTTGCCAGATCGATTAATTACTCGCCCTTATACCATCAGCGACATTTTCGGACATATGTATTTAAAAACCGAAGGCTTATATTCTTCGGCAATTGGTGCATCCGTCACTTTTATTTTCTTATTTATCCTTTTTGGTGCTTTTCTTGCAAAATCAGGTATGGGGAAATTGTTCAATGATCTTGCCATGGCATTGGCGGGTCATAAACAAGGTGGTCCTGCCAAAGTTGCTGTAATTTCAAGTGGATTTATGGGCAGTATTAATGGAACTGCTGTTGCCAATGTTGTTGGCACAGGCTCATTTACCATTCCATTGATGAAAAAAATTGGTTATCACAAGAATTTTGCTGGTGCCGTTGAAGCCAGTGCATCCGTCGGTGGACAAATTTTGCCGCCAGTCATGGGTGCGAGTGCCTTCATTATGGCCGAAACAACTGGCGTGAGTTATGGCACGATTGCACTAGCCGCATTATTACCTGCCTTATTGTATTACCTTGGCGTCATGGCTCAAGTTCATTTCCGTGCGGGTAAAGATGATCTGAAAGGCGTACCTAAAGCTGATTTACCTAAAGTAAAAGAAGTTCTAAAAGAGCGTGGACATTTACTTATTCCAATTTTGGCACTGGTCTTTTTCTTATTTCAAAATATTCCTGTGAGCTATGCTGCTGTCTACACCATCGTCCTGACCATCTTTGTAGCAGCTATAAGAAAATCAACACGAATGGGCGTAAAAGATATTTTAGATGCGCTCGTTGATGGAGCCAAACAATCATTATCTGTGATGGCTGCTTGTGCTGTCGTTGGTATTATTATCGGCGTAGTAAGTCTGACAAGTTTTGGTTCAGTAATGACTTCTTCAATTATGAGTTTAGGTGCAGGTAGTCTCTTTCTAACTTTATTTTTGACCATGATTGCATCGATGATTTTAGGCATGGGGCTTCCATCTATTCCGGCCTATATCATTACTGCCACTATGGCAGCACCAGCACTCGCAAACTTTGATATTCCTGTATTAGTCGCGCATATGTTTGTGTTCTATTTTGGTTTATTTGCAAACATCACCCCACCAGTTGCCCTTGCCGCCTTTGCTGGTGCAGGAATTGCAGGCGGTGATCCAATGCGCACTGGGTTTCAGGCCTTAAAACTCTCTCTTGCTGGTTTTATTGTTCCATTTTTATTCGTTTATAACCCTGCCATGCTGATGATTGATACCACCAATGTTGCAGTCAATGCTCGAGAATTTGCCTTTCCAGCATGGACAACTATAGCGAGTATTACTGTCACTTCAGTGATAGGAATTCTCGCTTTAGGCTCCGCAGTTGAAGGTTATTTCAAGACTTATCTCAACTGGTTCTGGCGTATTTTTTTAGGTGTGGGTGCGCTGTGTATGATTATTCCAGAAACCATTACAGATATTGTAGGCATTATCATGGTCATCATCGCAATTACGGTGAATATTATCACTGCTAAACGTAAAGCAAACCCGTCTCTTTCCTCCTAAAAAACCAATTAAAAAGCCCGGTAATTACCGGGCTTTTTAATTTCTTAGACTAAGGCGTACCCTCATTTGATGGGTGGGTTTTAATGACTTCAAATAATATTTAAAATTATTTGTTCCTCTATATTTTTTCAATGCTAAGCCCCTTGTAACAGAGGACATTTGGCAAAAAATCTAAGACACAATGCGTTTGTACAGTTACTGCCGTTCAAAGAATTGATCCTAGCCAAAATAATAGAAATATCGTGAAAGCTATTTTGTAAAAACTAAGTACAAACGCGACATCCTTTGATATGCCTCAAGAATTTTATCCTTGGCAGACGGCTTATAATCGCAGGAAAAATAAGAAATTGTGCAAATCGTTTTTTAGATGTGTAATTCATAGACATCGTTGAATGTCTAAAGTTCAGTACTCATAATTTTCAAACACTCCCAATACCACGTTATAAAAAATCTGGCACGAGGCCAGATTTTAATACGATCAACTTAAATTTCAGTTCACCCTTAGAAAATACGGTTTTTATCTTTTTCAGCCTGAGGTAATGCATCTGCAACTTTTTGTGCAATCGCCATGTAGCTTTCAGCAGCATCATCACCTGCTATCACAGATGGTTTCCCTGCATCGGCATTTTCACGAATTTGTACATTCAGCGGTAAACGACCTAAGAGCGGAATGTCGTATTGGGCTGAAAGTTGGTCGCCACCACCTGTACCAAAGATTTGCTCTTCATGCCCACAGTTCGAACAGATGTGAGTCGACATATTTTCAACCACGCCCATCACGGGAATATGTACACGATTAAACAACTCAATGCCTTTGGTCGCATCCATTAATGCAACATTTTGTGGTGTCGTCACAATCACAGCACCTGTCACCGGTATACGCTGTGCAAGCGTCAACTGGATATCACCTGTGCCTGGCGGCATATCAATGACCAATACATCCAGATCAGGCCATAAAGTTTGGTTAAAGAGCTGCATTAACGCCCCCGTCGCTTTCGGCCCACGCCAAGCCACTGGCGTATTGTTATCCCCAGTTAAGTGACCAATTGAAAGTACAGCCATACCATATGCTTCGATAGGAACAAATTGCTCAGCTTCGATCATCGGCGTGCGGCCTGCGTTACCAAGCATCGTTGGAATACTTGGACCATAGATATCCGCATCTAAAACGCCAACTTTTAGCCCCAATTGCTGTAATGCCAAAGCTAAGTTAACTGTCGTGGTTGACTTACCCACACCACCTTTGCCTGAAGACACTAAAATTACATTTTGAATGCGTGGGTGTTTCGGTACATCACGTTGCAGAGGTGCCGCTTTTTGAATTGGTGGATTGTTTGGATCTTCTTCAGCCTTGGCTTGAGTAGCAGATGCATCCACAACAGGTGGCAGATTACTCGTAGTAGACTTTTGCTCAGTTTGTTCATTAGCTTTAGGCTGTGTTGAACAGCTTTCACCTTCTGCATGGTGATGACCGCAACCACCCGATGTATGTCCAGTTTTTTGCTGAATCACGTGCATATTTAATTCTGTGATGCCACATTTTTCCAATGCATCGGCCAAATCATCATGGATTTTTTGTAAGTCATCGGCTTCTGAAGGAAAGGTATTAATCGTGATCTGCAAGATCTGACCTTGCACATTTACCTGTGTAATACGGTCTTTTAAAGCATTATTTGAATTGGGAAGTACGTAGTTTTGTAAAACCTGTTGGATTTCCTCTTCTTTCACCTCTTGGGAGGGTGAAAACACAGATTTTAGAGAAGAAAGCCACGACATTATGTTGTCTCCAAACAGGAACATCAAAAGATAATAGCGATAGTTTACCTGTTCATCTGCCACAGAGTAAGAGGGAGATGAATGACTTATCCCTATAAGCTTATAAAGTTGAGTAACTGATGTTACGCACCTAAAAGTAATTTCGCATTTTAAAAATGATTTTTAAGTATATAGGACTTACGCACTATTATTTAAAGATTCTCTGTGGTAGCAGATGATTTTTATCGAGAATAAAGTCATCAATGAAGCTTTTGATAATTGGTCTAAATAATTTCTTCTGCCAACGATATACAT
>NZ_VOZT01000098.1:0-5749 GCF_013419625.1 Acinetobacter sp. YH12070
CTGTTTTAGAAGCAGGAATATCAATGCAAAAGCACTGAATAATTTTTTTAATCTTATAGTGACTTAATTTACTGTTTTCTATCATGATTCTAGACTAACATATCTATTCTGCTAGTCTAGAGCCTTTTTAATTTAGAAAGTGTGACGCATACTGAAGATCATAAATTTATAGCACATCAAATTCAGGATTATTTAAAAGCGTGTGGAAATACCAGCCTTGAGCAGTTAAAAGCCAATGCAAATGTGCCTACGGTGGCCAATATTTTTGCACTTTCAGGTGCAGTGTTGGACTTACTATTATTTGCAACCGAGCAAGAACAAGGCGATGCCGCTGTGCAAAAATCTGCTTTGCTGAGCATGAACCTGATTGGCTTATATTTAGAGCCAAAAGCTGAAGCGCATGTGCGTATGGCATTGCGTCCATTATTGGGATTGATGGCTGAAAAGCTCTATCCAGAAAATGGCAAAATTCAAGAAGCTGATATTCGCCGTATGACCTTGCATTTAAATGCACAAATGGCAGGAGATTTAGAAAAGTTTCTGACTGAAACACAGGCCAAACTACCTAGCCTGCTTTCAGGTGCGACAAATTTAGGAACATCAATATTAAACACTTTTGCAGCACCTATTCAGTCGGGGCTGGTTTCACCGACTATTAGCTTTGGTGCAAGTGCTGAAAAACGAGATCCGGCAGAACAATTTAGCAATTGGGCAAAACCGCTGATTGATTTAAGTAAAACCAGCGCACTTGCCAATATGCTACCTAAAATTAGAAAAGCACAGACAGGTACATTATTGCAAACCGAAGCAACTCAGGCATTGAGCTTACTTCCTAATGAAATTCAAAAACAAAGCAATGCGGGGCAAAAATATACCTTGGCATGGCTTATTCAAGAAACTTTAAAAGCCATCAAAAAACAAGGCAATAAAGCCAGTGCGAGTGTGCCTTTAAACCAAACAGGTGAGCACGAACAGCATACGACAGGTGATACTTTAGAGTTTTTATATTTACAAGTTGATGCCTTAAATAATTCATCGTGTATGGGAGCAGACTCTCAATCTGGAAACAGCATTAGTTATTCGATTGGTGCGGAACGCGTGAATCATACCGATTTTTATTTATCTAAAGTGGGTTTTTCTTTTAGTCGTCAATACAATTCACAAATGGATGAGTTTGATGACAGTATGATTGGCGCTCGCTGGATGATGCCATTTTCTAATGTCATTCTCCAAAATTTAAACGGTTATCTCTTTATTGATAGCAATGGACGGAAGCATCAGCTCCCAGAGTCAATTTTGTATGAGGCATATACGGTACCCTATGAAGGCTTCACGGTAGAACCTCTAGAAAATGAAGACTTGTTGTTGAATTTTGGTTCAGATTGGAACTTTCATTTTCATAGTTTTAATGGTGGTCGGCATTACCATCTTGTACAGCAGTTTAATGAAAAAACAGAAGAAAAAGTTGTACTTGAATATCTTTTGTTGGAACAAGTTGCTTATTTACAAGCAATCGATTTCCAATTGAAAAGTGGAAAGCATAAAGTTAAATTTGCATTTAATGATCAAGTTAAAATTATCGCAGCTTTTGTTGATGAGCAGCCTGAGCCTTTGTCGCGTTATGAATATGATCAACAAGGGAATTTGATCAAGGTGATTGATCAAAATGGTCATACCCGTAGTTATGAGTATAACGAGGCACACCAATTAATGCGTTATACTGACCGTACAGGGCGTGGACAAAATATTCGTTATGAGTCGACTGACTCCAAAGCTAAGGCGATCGCAGAATGGGCTGATGACGGTAGTTTCAAAACACGTTTAGAGTGGCACCCGCGTTTACGTCAGGTGGCGGTGTATGATGCCTATGATGTGCCAACTTATTATTATTTTGACTTAGATGGCTTTACCTATCGTACACGTTTAGCCGATGGACGAGAAAAGTGGCTTTCGCGTGACAGTCAAAAACGCATCACCCGCCAAATTGACTTTGCAGGGCTGGAAACTGAACAGGTTTATAATGATCAAGGCCAGCTAATTAAAATTGTTCAACCCAATGGTGGTATCATCCATTTTGCCTATGATGAAGCAGGGAATTTATCTGAAACCAAAGACCCCGAAGGCAATATCTGGGAAAAAGAGTATGATGCTGATGGTAATGTCACCAAGGAAATTAATCCTTTAGGTCATGCAACACAGTATAAATATAATAATGATAATCAAATTGTTGAAATTATTGATGCCAAAGGCGGTTCTAAAAAAATCCAATATAACGACCTTGGACAAATGGTGTCTTATAGCGATTGCTCAGGCAAAGAAAGCGCATGGGAGTACGATGAGGAAGGAACACTTACCGCACAACAATCTGCTGATGCGCAGCAAGTGAAATACATCTACAGCACCCAAGGCAAAGATAAAGGACAGCTCAAAACTATTGTTTATCCTGATGGACTCAAAGAACAATTTGAACATGATCAAGAAGGAAGATTACTTAAACATACCGATACCAAAGGCTTAGTCACACAATATCGCTACAATACTGTTGGCTTACTTGAACAAAGAATTGATGCCAATAGACACCAAATTGGCTATCAGTGGGACAAACAAGGTCGGATTCAGAAACTCATCAACCAAAACCATGCCGAATATTTATTTGGTTATAATCGTTTTGGGCAGTTGGTGCATGAACAAGCCTTTGATGGCGAAGAAAAGTATTACAGCTACAATGAAAATGGACAACTACTCCAAATCCGTCAACTGAATATCCTGACCCAATTTGGCTACCACCCAGATGGCTCAATCGCTTCAAAAACCTATATGCATGTGCAAACAAGTCATAGTCAAACCGAAGAATTCGAATACAACCTGAATAATCAACTCAGCCAGGTGACAAATAAAGAAAGCCAAATTAACTTTTATCGAAATCCGCTCGGGCAGTTGGTACGCGAACATCAGCACTATAACGTGCCAAATTTAAAGCCGCTGACTGCAGTGTTGCGTTACGAATACGATGAGTTGGGCAACTTAAGCAAGACTATCCGCCCAGATGGACAAGTCCAAACCAATCTGACATATGGTTCAGGGCATATCTATGGCATCGCCTTTAACCAACAAGATATGGTGGCATTCCAACGTGATGATTTGCATCGTGAAACAGTACGCATGTTGGCCAATGGCTTAATTCAAAGCAAAAATTATAATGATGTCGGTCTGCTGAGTTCACAAATTATTCGACCAGAACAAGAAACTACAGGCCGTGTACAGCATCAAGCAGAACGTCATTATCAATACGATAAAAACTACTTACTGACCCAAGTTGAGGACAGTCGCTTAGGTCAACTCAACTATCAATACGATGTAATTGGACGATTGATCAAAAGCCAAGGTCCGCAACTTACAGAAAGCTTTGCCTTTGACCCAGCGGGTAACTTGATTGACCCGATTGCGACACAATCATCACAAGTGAAAAATAACCTGATTACGCAATATCAAGGCAAACACTATAAATACGATGCACTGGGCAATGTGGTTGAAACCACCCAAGCTGGTAAAACGCTTAAATTGACTTGGGATAACCTGAATCGTTTAGAGCGAAGTGACAATAATGGTCAAGTCACGACTTATGGCTATGATGTCTTTGGGCGACGCTTATATAAACATAGCCCGATAGAAAACAGCTTAACGTTATTTGGTTGGGATGGTGACTTAATGATTTGGGAGTCACAACAATCCAGTAATGAACAAACACAATATACCAAACATTATGTTTATGAGCCGAATAGCCTTGTACCATTATTACAAACAGGCTATGCAGGATTTATTAAATTAATCGAAACGCCAGATTACTTAAAGTTCCAAACAGAACCTTACTCAGTTTATAAAGACCCTGTATGGAAAACTGAAACACGGAAGAATAAGGCTGAGTTAGAACGGGTTACGTTTTATCATTGTGATCAAGTGGGTACACCACAAACACTAAGTAATGAGTTAGGTGAATGCGTTTGGGAAATCAAACAGGATACATGGGGCACTTCTTTAGGGATCAAGGCGAGTGAAAACTCACTTGAACAAACCAATATCCGATTTCAGGGACAATACTTTGATCGTGAAACAGGTTTACATTATAACCGTTACAGATATTATGAGCCACATAGTGCAAGGTATTTGAGTAAGGATCCAATTGGCTTATTTGGGGGGGTAAATAATAGTAGTTATGTAAGTGATCCGAATCTGTGGGTGGATCCATTAGGGTTGATACAGTGGACGGGCAGTGCATACCAAGTAAGTTTAGCATTTGCTAATGGGGGGGATTTTACCCTAACGAGTGAGTGCAAGAATGGGCGAAGAGCAAAAGTACAAATTTATGCTGGGGGAGTAGGTTATTCCAAAGGGCTTTCTGTTGGCGCTTTTGGCATGAATTCTGTAACGTTTGAAGATGGGCTTAGTAGAATTGAACCTGATGTTTTTAACGGGGATTGGGTAGATAAAGGAGTTGCGCTAAGCGTTGTAAAAGGTGTTTCAGTTGGTAATACACATATAGGAAAAGCTCGATCAGTAGGATGGTATACATGGATTACTAGAGGCTATGTGGCGTCAGTTGGTGCTACAGGGGGGGGAAGCAAGAGTTACTAGCCAAAGGTTTGAGAGTTGTAGAAATTACACATGTGATGATACGTGTAGAGAGGAGATTAAAAGAAGAACTGAGGAAGCGAAAAAATATCCAAAGCCAGATCCAATTTATATTCCACCGTCTTCTCAGTGGTTTAGTGGATTTTAATATTTATTGAGGTTATCAAATGAAAAAAAGTGTTTTAGTTTTAATGGTGCTATTAATCTGTTCTTGTTCTAATACAAAGAATGTTATGAATGATATTAAAAATAATCAAGAGGATAAGCATAATGTTGAAATTAATGTTTTAAGTGATAATGAGAATTATGAAATAGCTATTAGCTATAAAGATTCAAATCCAAAATTATATATTCAGTATCTAACAGAAGCAGCTCAAGAAGGAGATCCAATAGCACAAGATGAATTGGCGGGCGAATATGCATTTGGAGAAAGACTAGAAAAAAATCCTAATTTATATTTATATTGGGAGGAAAAATCTGCTTTACAAAATTATAGTTTGGCTCAATTAAATTTAGGGTTGTCCTATTTGTTAGGTACGAATGGGTTAAAAAAAGATAATTTAAATGCAAAAAAATGGTTAAATAAGGCTGCTTTAAATGGTGAGGAGGTAGCGCAAGAGTATTTAAAAAGACTTGAAAATGGTGAATTTAACTCTAAATAACTTTACATTATTTGTGGGTGTCTTAAATTATTATAGGTATTATGTTGAGATATTTTGATCATAGTTTTTTTTGATGATATGTAATTACTAGGGTGTGTCCTCATTTGGCTTTGCACCAAATAAATATACAGGCTATACGAATCATAGATTTATAATTGCGTGCCAGTTTATCAAATCGAGTTGCAATAGCACGGAAATGTTTTAATCTCGCAAAAGCATTTTCAACTAAATGTCTTAATTTATATAGATATTTATCAAATTCCTTATTCGATCTCTTACTGTTTGATCTCAATGGAATAATGGGAATCATATTCTTGTTCTTGGCATATATTCTAGGCTCTAGACTAGCAGATTTGCACTTAGTTTTACCTAATGAGGTCCCACAACTCTGTTGCTAGCTCATTAGGCTCCCTCATCCAACGCCATTCTGTTTCTTTAAGATGATAATCAAAATACTC
>NZ_VOZT01000099.1:0-5589 GCF_013419625.1 Acinetobacter sp. YH12070
GTTGCAACTCTCTACGTCTGTCCAGCTCATCTAAAGCCTTGAAGATATTTGTTTGATCAAACCCTCGAATTTTTCGTGATACTGTTGTACTGAGTCTAGTTTCCTTTGAAGCTGTTGGGTTAATGGTGCTGTCTGCTTCTCGATTTCTGTATAGATCATCGTTGGCAATAGTTCGTTGATCTCGTTCTTTAGATTTAACCCAGTCACTAATTGCTCTAAATGGCTCTGTAATCGCTGTTTTAAGCTGCTCTCCAAGTTTTGTAATAAAGTCTCTGATAGCTTCGGATTCTGTAGCTGTCTGATATGATTTTTCATCTCTTTTTCTTTCTCGGTCAGCGTGTTGAAGTGAGTTATCAATTTGTTGCAGTAGCTCTCTAGTTCGCTTATCGTTTTGCTCTGCGTTTGAATGAGCTGTAATGCTTGCTGTTGCTGCTGCTGTTGCTCTTTGAGCTGCTGCTGTTGCTGCTCGATAATCTGCAATAACTGTGCTTCGAGATTCATTTAATTGGTTTCCTGCACTATTCGCATATTGTTGCTGTACTGCTGCGCTTTCGGGTCGATCTGGACGCACCAGTCCCATTTTTTCTCTGTTCCACACTTCTGAATATTCAGGCTTGCCCCTTGGCTTTTTAGCCACTGGACTTTGTTCTCCATCTCTGTGATGTCGCTGTACTTGCTCTTGCTGACGTATCCCAGACAAATACTGCTGATAAGCGTTATACATGCCAGTGAAATCAAGACTATATTCGATGTAATAAGGGTTTTCTTTAATTTGGCTGCTTGGGCTGTTTCTTGGCTCAAGCCGTTCAACTGCTGCAAGTTCGCTTGTAGCTGTTTGATATGCTGTTGTTGTTCTTGCAATAGGGCTGTCATGCCTTGTTGCTGCTGCTTCTTGGTTTGAGCTGTAGTCTGGTCGATCTGCTGCAATATCTCGTTCGTTGCTTCGCTCTGTTTCTGCTGTATATCCGTTTTGGTGCTGTCGATACTGCTGCTCAAGCTCTGTGCTTCGCTTTGCACTGTATTCCGCATATCGTTGAATATCTGACTGATTTCGCTGTTCAGCTTCTCGTCTATATCGTTCTGATGCTGCGATAGTAAGTTGTTGGCTCGTTTCTGTAAGTCTAAAATCTTGCTCATAGATTGCACCTGTAAGCCTTATCGGGCGGGATTTTTCGTCATCATTCGGATTTTTAATGGATAGGCTTTTCTTGGTTTCTCTGGTAACTTCAAGACCAAGATCCAATAGCCATTTTTTCATGCTCTGCCGATCTGTAATTAGTCCACTTTCAACGGCTCTCGTTGCTTCAATATCAAGCGTTTCCTTGATTTCATTAACAGTTTTAGGTAAGTTTTTTGCCGTTGTAACGGCTTGGCGATAGAGGGGGTCATCTGCATCATGCAGTTGATATTCATAGTTTGTAATCTTCTTAAACAGATCAATACGAGGACGATCAGCTTTATCATAATAAGGCTGTAAACGTTGTCCTGTAAGGATTTCAACATTAGGGATTAAGAAGTTAAGCTCTAATCTTCGCTCCCCTGTCTCTTCGTTTAATTTGTCTTGATGCTCAATCCACAAGACACGGTACTGGCTCTGATCCATGCCAGGGAATAAGGCTTGCTCAAAATCCTGCATGATTTTTTGTTTATCCGGTTCAGTTAAATCATGCTCATAAAAAGACAAACAACCACTGGTATATTTTTTGGCAAAAGGAGACGTATCAATTAACCCTGATACTTCGGAAACATCGCCCTGTAGGACTTTTGCATAATCTCGATCACGGTCTTTACCAAGCAAATAATCCAATGGCCCTTTACTTAAACCGTTCCCATATCTAAAGAATTGAACAATCATTTTTTCAATTCCTTTAAGGTCTGATCAATCCCTATTAACAGGTGCAAAAGCCTTGCAGCATCAAGGGGACGACTGCTTGCAATATCAGTATTTATTGCCTTTGCAATCTGATTGATGTTGCCCCCAATTCGGGATAGCTCAAGCAAAAAGTCACGGTCTAATTTTGTGTAGTGGTTTTCCTGATTCTTTTTTTTGGCGTTGTCTTGGGTTGCATCAATTTGAGCAAGCGAAGTATCCCTTAGATATTTGGCAATATTTAGGATATTGGCATCTTTGATTTTCTGTACCTCTGCATCAGAAAATCGGACTTTGTAAACCTTATTACGTTTGATCGCTGTCATGCTTTTGCCTTTGCTTTTGGGGGTTTCGGGGGCTTGCCCCTGAACAAGGTCATGGAACACATCTGCGTAGCAGAGGGGTCTCCATGTATCCTTGCGTTCCATTACAATATCAGACCCCTAGACGTAATTCAATTAAGCAGGTCATAGCAAGACTATGGACAATCGCAAGCGACCGTAAAACCTGATCTGTGCCTAAACACTATGCACAACTCCGCATAACGATAAAGCCGTTATACGTTGAGTTGCACACAGGTTTAGATCACAGGGTTTTCCTTTGCCCACAGCCGTTGCTTATTCCCTTAAATAATAATTTTTAAAAATGAAATGGGAAAAGAGCACCCTAGGGGCTGATATCTGATTTAGGTTGCACTTGTGCATGGATTTTTTACCCATTTCGATACGCTATTCCGATGCACATTTAAATATTCTGATATTTCTTTGATGCTCTTACCCATCACATGAAGTTTTAAGGCTTCCTGACGTATATCGCTGTATTGTGCTGATCTAGCCTTACCGCCATGACTAGAATCGCCCTTACGTCCTTTAGCAGCCTGACGCTCGATAAATTTGACGTGTGCATCTGAGTGATTGCGCCATACCCAACGAGCAATAGACTTAGCGGTTGCCTTTACCTCTGAATGTGGCAATGGCTCTAAAAACGCACCATTTGCGTTTGTAGCGACTTTTAGCACTTCCGCATACCAACTATCAGGCGACCCCGAAATAAACGCTCTAATCGCTTCATACGCCCAAAATCTAACGGTATCGAACATCATACAGTTACGCCCAAGCCCTGAAACCTCTTTTAAGTCGGTTTTTAGTTCCTGAAGCTCTACAAAATCGGCTAAATAATTTAGGTCGTATGGTTGAACGCCAAAGGTATGATTTTCCCATGTTCCGTGACATGGATTTTTAGTGATTAAGCCCGTATAGCCACGATCTGCACCTAACGCCAAGCTATACGCCTGCTCGATCTTGGCAAGGTACTGTATGACATTCTGCTTTGCTCGATGCGTGGTACACACTGGAGCTAAAAGCATATAGCCAATATGTGCATGTCCATTTTGACGATTTTTGGCTATCCATGTTGGGGTCGGTAAATTTGCGTCAGACCACGCAAAATAAGCGTCTTGGCGGTCTATATCGAACACCAACGAGCTAACAAGACAAGGGGGATTATGCTGAATGTATGGCTTCTGGATTGCGGTACGTTTTGGGCGAATAATCACCCCACGCCCTAAATCATCCGAGCAATACGGTTTTTTTGGGAGTTTTTCGTAAAAATCGTCTGAAAATTGCGTTTTATTGAGCATGAAACACGTCCAAGTGTTGCAATAGCTCAAAACATCAGTAAAATACTAGTAACGAATTAGCGTTTTATGGATGCTTTAAGCATTTGTTTAACAAAGAGAAAAAAGCGAGCCTGCCAGCTTGCTTTTTTTTCGCCTGATGAAAATATTACACCTTTTTGAATTGCTGTCAAATGACTGATTTTCAAAACAAAATATTGCGACAAAATGTCGCAAATATGTGATCTTCGGGTACAGCCGAGATAGGAGTATCCTATCTCTGACCCCATTCAGGCTGTTCACGATCAAGCCATTTTTGATAGCTGATACTGATATTAAAGACATTCATACCAACCGCAAGCACAATAGATAGCAAGCTGATTGATATTACTCGTGTATTTCTAAGTAGTAGTGCCAAGATGAATAGAACAATTGATGATGCTAGAAAAACCGTATCTACAGCTACAGCATAGTGATTATTTCTTGTCATAAATGAAAGTATATAAACTAGAAATATACCTATTATGTTTAAAGTAGAAAACCAAAATAATATTTTTAATTTCATGGGATTACTTCTTTTTTTCAACAATTAAAGCAGGGATTTTCTCACCACCAATGACATTCCCGACATAGCTATTATTGCCACGGCTAAAAGCCCATAGATAAATTTCTTTGTCAGCTGGTGAAGTACGTTCATAAACAGCTTCATTTCTTGAAAAATAAGCCCACCCCTTTTGACCGTGAACCCTACATTTTTCTTGTCTAATCGCAAATACATCAGCAATAGACTGTACAGACGTTCCTCTTAGCCCTGTATTGCAGCCATGTAAAACTAAATTTGCATTTGGGGACCACCGCAGTTTTTCAAGTTCTGATATTTCACTATAAGAAATCGTCCCATCCTCCAAAACCTCATTACGGGCGTTTCTAGTGCTTAAAAACTCCAAGCCATCGTTACCCCCATCTGTCTTACTAGAGTGGCTAAAAACATGCATTTCTTTCACTTTAGCAACATTCTTATTCAACTCAGCAAAGATTGTCGACCATATTTTTTTAAAGTCCTGTCCTGACGTAACTTGATATTCTTTAAATACAAAGTTATCACCACAGTTTTTTAACTTAAGTTGTGAAAGACAATGCTTTGATGCACGTTCAAATGCTCGATCGTCACTTTTAGAAGGCTTGTGATAATAAATGCAAATTAAATATTCTTTTAAAGACACAGGCTGTCTATGTACTGATTCCTGTTTTGTATTTGTTTTACAAGTACCTTGCGTCACTCTGGCTCTCCGATATAAATATCAATATCTTCAGCTTTTGCTGTATAAAACCTTTCTGTATAACCGTTTTCATCCGTTGTTCCTGAAGAAACAACAGCTCCAGTTTTAGAGTTTTTCAGATAGTAGGGCACATGTGCCAACGGCTCATTATCATCCCGATCTACAAGTTGCACACGCTCATCAAACTTTAAGGCATCCTTTAGATTACTCACTTGGTTTGAAGAACTGGCAGAACCTGAGCCACCACCACGAACAGCCAAATCAGATATTTTCATGTATTTAGCCCCACAAGTGGCAGTATCGCCAGCCACAATAGGGTTGCGACCATTCACTTGTATAAAGCCTCTTTGTGTCGCAAGTGCCTTAGAAACAACTTTGCACTTTGGGCAAAAATGCCCCATGCCCTCTAGATGAACGCCTTTACCATCAACCAACCAAGAATCATCACCCTCTATAATTTTACCACCATGGTTAGTAAAACAACCTTTTGTAATGAATGCTTGCATCTTGTTATCCCTCCTTTAATTATTTATCGGACAACATAAACCACTTATGCTTGTCTAGCAAAGATACGGGTACAGCCGATCTTTGAAGATGCTTTTTTTTCGAGGACAGCATTGCAAAGGCAATGCTCCGCAGAAAAAAAAGTATCAAAATCTAGGTGAATAACTCTTGTCATTTTTACGTTGTTGCTCCAGTTGCAACTCTCTACGTCTGTCCAGCTCATCTAAAGCCTTGAAGATAT
Organism: Acinetobacter sp. YH12070; assembly: GCF_013419625.1. Taxonomy (NCBI): domain Bacteria; kingdom Pseudomonadati; phylum Pseudomonadota; class Gammaproteobacteria; order Moraxellales; family Moraxellaceae; genus Acinetobacter; species Acinetobacter sp. YH12070. The sequence goes on from NZ_VOZT01000099.1 coordinate 5,511, forward strand.
TTGTTTGATCAAACCCTCGAATTTTTCGTGATACTGTTGTACTGAGTCTAGTTTCCTTTGAAGCTGTTGGGTTAATGGT
>NZ_VOZT01000100.1:0-5571 GCF_013419625.1 Acinetobacter sp. YH12070
CTGTTTTAGAAGCAGGAATATCAATGCAAAAGCACTGAATAATTTTTTTAATCTTATAGTGACTTAATTTACTGTTTTCTATCATGATTCTAGACTAACATATCTATTCTGCTAGTCTAGAGCCTTTGTTTTTATATATGCAGTGTTATACGTTAGCAAAAAGCCCTATCGAGTGATAGGGCTTTTCTTTCTAAACAGCGGATAACTGTTAGTGTTTTGCAGCTTAGGCATTCTTATTGTTAAATTGATTGCCTTGGCATTTGGTACACGGTGGTAAACGATCAGTACCAATTTCTAAGTAGACGCGGTGTCCGCATTGAACACAAAAATAGAAGCCTGTTCCGGGTTTTTGACCAGCAGTAACCATTTTTGTTCTCCATGTGTTTTTAGAAATGGTAGATTCAGTATAACCCTCTTGTGATGAATGTCTATTGGTCATTTCGACAATTGATAATGGCATTTAGGCAAAGCATAATTTCGAAAGGAAATTTTGGTGGGTTTACAGCGATTTGCTGAGCCAGTTTTCTACTTGCAGTTCGTCTACACGCAGAAATTCTTTTTCATTGTTTGTGACCATGACCCAATTATTTGATCGTGCATGAGCAGCTAGCCATAAATCGTTATTGCCAATTATTTGCCCCTGAAGCGCTAACTGTTTTCGAATTTGAGCATAGTGTACGGCGGTGTGTTCATCTAACTCTATAACAGGAATGATTGAAGTTAATTCATCGATAACTTTGAAAGCTTTGTCTTTCCATTGGCTTTTTTCCGCACCAAAGCGAAGTTCCCCCAAAGTAATCACTGAAATAAAAATATTGCCGTCAGTTAAATGTTTTTCAAAATGCTGACGGACAATTTCGGGTTGATGCTTGGTGATATAAATACAAATATTGGTATCTAATAAATATTGTGTTGGCATTAGAACTCTTCTCGTTCTTGCGGTGGTTCATCCACTCTTGTTTCTGCATAAAAGTCGTCTGGCATTTGTGCCAAAACTTTAAATAATTGATCTGCTGTGACCGGTTTTTCACGCAATATGACTTCGTCACCACGGCGGAATATTTCAACTTCTTTGCCTTCAAAGCGAAATTCTTTGGGTAAGCGAATAGCTTGGCTGCGACCTGTCATAAAAACTTTTGCGGTAGTCATAGGGCTACTCCATCAGTTTTGATATATATCTTATGATAGGTATTTATTGAGTGTTTTTCAATCAAAAATATAAATATCTTGTAAAAATCAGTGTGAGTTTTTAATGTTAATAATTAGCATTGATATAATTACATAAGTGCTCATTCTCACTATCTAGCCAGTCTCCAAAAACATCTATATCCTCTGCTTTCTTTAGCAGTTGTGAGAGCGATTTATCATCCATTACTAGATCTAAGCCACTATTACAAAACATCCATGCAACCTCTAAGTTTTCTTTAAAAAAATTATCTACTTCATCAAAAAAAAGACAAATATTTTCAAATTCACTTTCATTCAGCGGTATAAAGTTAAAGTGAACACTATCTTTATAATCTGACATTGTCGCAGGAACTACTCCATAATTTTCTAAATGAAAATGAAATGATTGCCCTTTCTTTTCAAAACCACCATGAGCAAAAGTATTCCTATACTTCTCTTTAATTAAAGTGAGTTCATCATGTATTCTTTTACTATTTGGATTACTTAAGTCAAAAACTTCACTGTATTTTTTAGACCAAAACTCACCAATAAATTTCTTAATATCATATTCCTTCTTATTTTCTGAAAAAGGCAATGCAAGCACTAAAATATGTTCTAACCGACTAAAATATGAATCAATCATTGCCAAGGAGTTATACACTGCGTACTGCTCTAAATCTCTTTTAGCAAAAAATGTATTCAACATGCTAGAAAAGTCTTTATTCTTAATAACGTTATCAATTTCTTTTTTAAAATTTTTTTTAGATTGGTCGCGAAAATAATAATATTGACCACTTAATTTATGGAAAAGATTTGGAATTGTAAAATTATTTAATGCAACTTGATTTTCTGCATACTGATTCAAAATATTCTTTTCAATAAACTTAATATTTTTCTTTAATTTATTAATTAATTCTTTCTGAATAGCCTCAACATCTGCTATTCGTTCACTATACAATCTTAAACCAAATTTGTGAGAGCTAATTAAATTTACTGCACCTTTATATTCAAAAATTATCCCCCAATGCATTTTATCCCATCTGGATATTGTTCTAAATCCACATATTTTATGAAGAGTAAATAAGAGTATAGACTCTACTGGAAAATCTTCACGAGAAATAGATATTACTGTTTTTTCATCTAATTTAGTTTCAGATGAAGGATCTGTTAATTTGAAATCTTGAAATATTCTTTCTAATTGAACTTTTATCTCTTTAGTAAACTTCATATTCCCAACTCAAAAAAACCCTACATCAATGTAGGGTCTTTTTTAAACAATATCAAATACTTTAATCTCCCCCTTGCGAAGTAATACTTCTCATCTTTTAAAAAGGGGAACTCCCTCCTTTTTCAAAGGTGAGGAATATATTCCGTAAGGGGTGGATTTAAAGAATTACATCAAGCCACATTCCCTTCTAAAAAGTCCTGTGCAAAACGCTGCAACACACCGCCCGCTTCATACACATGCACTTCTTCTTCGGTATCCAAACGGCAAGTCACAGGCACTTTAATAATTTCATTTTTGCCGTCTGCCGTCGAACGCTCAACCACCAAAGTCAGGTCAGAACGCGGCGCGATATTGCCAATCACGCTATACAGCTCAGTACCATCCAGCTTCAAAGTTTTACGGTCTGTACCCGTTTTAAACTCAAGCGGCAGCACGCCCATACCTACTAAGTTAGTACGGTGAATACGCTCAAAACCTTCTGCCACGATCACTTCTACACCTGCAAGGCGCACACCTTTAGCAGCCCAGTCACGGCTCGAACCTTGACCGTAGTCCTTACCTGCAATGATGATCAGCGGCTGCTTACGATTCATATAAGTTTCGATCGCTTCCCACATACGCATCACTTCGCCTTCTGGCTCTACGCGCGCTTTTGAACCTTGCTTGATCGTACCGTCAGAACGAACCACCATTTCATTAAACAATTTCGGGTTAGCAAATGTTGCACGTTGTGCAGTCAAATGGTCGCCACGGTGGGTTGCGTATGAGTTAAAGTCTTCTTCAGGCACGCCCATTTTATGCAGGTACTCACCCGCTGCCGAATCCATCATGATCGCATTTGAAGGCGATAAATGGTCAGTGGTGATATTGTCAGGCAAGATCGCAAGCGGACGCATATTTGCAAGTGTACGCGGTGCAGCCAAAGCCCCTTCCCAATACGGCGGACGGCGGATATAAGTACTTTGCGGACGCCAGTCGTATAACGGGCTTGCCGCTTTTTCACGCTCACCCAAGTCAAACATTGGGATATACACTTTCTTAAACTGTTCAGGTTTAACCGCTTCTTTCACCAATGCATCAATTTCAGCATCAGACGGCCAAATGTCTTTTAAGTAAATTGGATTACCGTCTTTGTCATTACCCAGTGAATCGGTTTCGATATCAAAACGAATCGTCCCTGCAATGGCATACGCCACAACGAGTGGAGGCGAAGCCAAGAACGCTTGTTTTGCATAAGGATGGATACGACCATCGAAGTTACGGTTACCTGAAAGTACCGCAGTTGCGTACAAATCACGATCAATAATTTCTTGCTGAATCACTGGATCGAGCGCACCTGACATACCATTACACGTGGTACATGCATATGCCACGATACCAAAGCCCAGTTTTTCTAAATCACCGAGTACACCTGCTTCTTCTAGGTATAAAGCGGCTGCTTTAGAACCAGGTGCAAATGATGATTTCACCCAAGGTTTACGCACTAAACCTAATTCATTTGCTTTACGTGCCAACAAACCTGCCGCAACGGTATTACGGGGGTTAGAGGTATTGGTACAAGAGGTAATGGCAGCAATAATCACCGCGCCATCTGGCATTAAACCTTCTGCTTCTTGCGCACGTGCTGCTTCTAAGTTTCCTGCAATGCCTTTGGCTTTTAAGTCAGCCGTCGATACACGCGCATGCGGGTTCGATGGACCTGCAATATTACGAGTGACTTGTGATAAATCAAAACGTAGTACACGCGGGTATTCTGCCGCTGTCATATCCGACGCCCAAAGACCAATTTCTTTGGCATAGGTTTCAACCAATTTCACTTGATCCGCTTCACGGCCTGTCAATGTCAGGTAATCAATGGTGTTTTGGTCAATGTAGAACATCGCAGCCGTTGCACCATATTCAGGGGTCATGTTTGAGATCGTCGCACGGTCACCCACTGACATGCTGTCAGCACCTTCACCAAAGAATTCTAAATACGCACCGACTACACGTTCTTTACGCAAGAATTCTGTAAGCGCTAACACGATATCAGTTGCAGTAATGCCCGCTTGACGCTGGCCCACCAGTTCTACACCAATGATGTCTGGCAGACGCATCCAAGATGCACGTCCCAGCATCACGTTTTCAGCTTCGAGTCCTCCGACACCGACAGAAATTACGCCCAAGGCATCAGTATGCGGCGTATGTGAGTCTGTACCCACGCAAGTATCTGGGAATGCGACACCTTCACGGTTTTGAATCACTGGAGACATTTTCTCCAAGTTAATTTGATGCATGATACCGTTGCCCGCAGGGATCACATCGACATTTTCAAAGGCTGTTTTGGTCCATTCAATGAAATGGAAACGGTCTTCGTTACGGCGGTCTTCAATCGCGCGGTTTTTCTCAAATGCGTCAGGGTCAAAACCGCCGTATTCTACTGCTAGAGAATGGTCAACAATCAGCTGCGTTGGAACAACAGGATTGACTTTTGACGGGTCGCCGCCTTGGTCTGCAATCGCATCACGCAAGCCTGCAAGGTCAACCAATGCGGTTTGACCGAGGATGTCATGGCACACCACACGTGCAGGGTACCAAGGGAAATCGTGGTCTTGTTTGCGGTTAATCAGCTCTTTTAAAGATTGTTCTAAGATTGCAGGGTCGCATTTACGAACCAACTGCTCTGCAAGGACTTTAGATGTATATGGGAGTTTTGCGTATGCGCCTGGCTGAATATCTTCTACGGCTTGGCGTACATCGAAGTATTCTAGCTGGGTGCCTTGCAGCGGTTTACGGTAGTTGTTGTTCATAGCGTTCCTGCCCTCGGTCTTTCATTTTTTTGCGTTGTCTTTTTCATAGACAATTCATCTTTGTTCGATAGGCATACTACACTGCCGAAAACCCATTTCCCAAATCTCATATATTTCATATAGTTAAATATAAAAATAGGGGTTTTTGAAATATTTAGTTACACTAACTTTGGAATATTCGCTCTAAATATGAATTTTTTTGAAAAATAGCTGCAAATCCGCCTCATTCTTTAGTCTAAGGTAAATTGCACTGCATAATATTTATAGGACTTACGCACTATCATTTATAGATTCTCTGTGGTAGCAGATGATTTTTATCGAGAATAAAGTCATCAATGAAGTTTTTGATAATTGGTCTAAATAATTTCTTCTGCCAACGATATATAT
>NZ_VOZT01000101.1:0-5563 GCF_013419625.1 Acinetobacter sp. YH12070
TACTTCATGTACAACCATCATTTTAAAGGCGAAGCTATAATCACGTTGTGTGCGTTTAACTCGTTGTTCTTGTGCATGTTCCATAAAATAAGTCTCTTAAGGTGTAAACTTATTTCAGGACGGGACAGAGATTAAAACAAAAAAGCCTAAACCGATATCGATTTAGGCTTAAGTTTTACAGTGCTTTCACACTTCCCGCGACATGCGGTTTTTTGTTTTTGCTATTTCGAATTGCAAACTCGGTATCTTGTCCAGTTTGAGCCGTTAAAAACTCAACTTGTGATGGGAGATACATCGGCAGTTTAAACCAGACATCTGCTTCATACGCATCTGGCAAAGTTAAGCTCGACAAAGCTTTGGCTTTACTCCACATACCATGTGCAATGGCTTGTTTAAAACCAAACGCTTTAGCGGTTACAGCATGAATATGAATCAAGTTAAAGTCACCAGAAGTCAACGCATAACGGCGACCGGTATTTTCAGAAACATTCCATTCAGCTTGAACTTGCAACTCAGCTGACTTTGTTTCGGTAGATTTTGCCGCAGCTTTGTTCTCTGTTTTTTGACGTGCTAAATACGTGGTTAATGATTCTACAACCACTTCATCGCCCACTTTTGCAGTGGTAATAAAGTCAAATTGCACACCTTTATCATGTGGCTGTAATTCACCAAATTTGCATGACAATGACAGTGTTTCATTCACACCAACTTTGCGATATTGCTTCACTTGGTTACGAATATGTACCAAACCTAAGATCGCAAATGGAAAAGCTTCTGTGGTCATCATATGCATTTGCAAACTTTGAGAAAGCACAGCCAAATAAATCGCTGGGATATAACCATTGTTTTTAAAGCTACACACTTCGTTATAAGCTTTTAAATGTTTTTGATCGACCTTAAATGAATCCACCACATATTCAACTTGCGGCAGCACTTTTTCAGCTTTAGGCTTTTTAAAAATCAAGCCTTGAATCACTTTTGGATAGGCTAAATAAGGTTTTGGAAGTTGACTAAAATGGCGAGTATTCATACTAAACCTTTGGAAGTTTTATCTTTATAAAGTTCCCTTCCTTTTAAAGAAGGATATTTTAAATCCCCCTCATCCCCCTTTGATAAAGGGGGACTTCTCCTCTCTTTTTCAAAGGGAGGTCGGGAGGGATTAATTAAGCCCCTAACAAGCTTTGACCACACACACGTACCACGTTACCGTTCAAGCCAGTCGACGCAGTTGAAGCAAACATCGCAATCGTTTCAGCAACATCCACAGGTAAACCACCTTGACTCATCGAGTTCATACGACGACCTGCTTCACGGATTGCAAATGGAATCGCAGCAGTCATTTGCGTTTCAATGAAGCCCGGAGCAACAGCGTTAATTGTTACGCCATTTTTCAATAATGGAGCAGTAAATTTAACCACACCAATTACACCTGCTTTAGAAGCAGCATAGTTGGTTTGACCTAAGTTACCTGCGATACCTGAAATAGAAGATACGCACACAATACGACCATTTGCATTGAAGCCATCATTTTCAAGAAGGTATTCATTTACACGCTCAATCGCAGACAAGTTAATGTTAATCACCAAGTCCCAAAGCTCAGGCTTCATATTGGCCAAAGTTTTGTCACGGGTAATCCCTGCATTGTGCACGATGATATCCAAACCACCTTGAGCAGCTGCCGCCGCTTTGATTTTTTCACCGGCATCGCTTGCAGTAATATCAATCGCGAGCGTAGAACCGCCAATTTCACCTGCAACACGGTCAAGGTCAGCTTGCTGCTGTGGAACGTCCAAACAAATGACATGCGCGCCATCACGTGACAATACATGTGCAATTGCTTCACCAATACCACGGCTTGCACCTGTTACAACAGCTGTTTTGCCTGCAAGCGGTTTATTCCAGTCAACATCCACAACATCTGCTTTCGAAACACGAATCACCTGACCCGATACATAAGCTGAACGTGGTGAAATCACAAAACGTAATGCAGATTCTAAGTTTGCTTCAGCACCTTCGTCCACATAAACTAATTGTGCTGCAATCCCTTTCTTAAACTCTTTACCCACTGATTTTACAAAACCTTCTAATGCACGTTGTGCAATGGCTTGTTTCACAGTTTTCGCAGTCTCTGGTGTTGTACCAACAACGACAACGCGACCAGACGCCTGAATTTGACGTGCGATTGGGTTAAAAAAGGCATATAAGGCATGCAATTGTTCTGAGTTTTGAATACCTGAAGCATCAAACACCACAACTTTAAACTTAGACTCTTTATCGCCTTCGTTGAATGCGCTTAAGTTTAGACCTGATTTTGCCGCAGCTTGTTGTAATTCAGCATTATTGCCTGCATAGCTATTGGCATGAATATTCGCCAAGACTTGTGCAATAGCACCAGATAATGTTGAAGCAGGCGCTGCACCGAATAAAACCGCACCTTTAACTACAGGTGTTGCAGACTCAAAACGCTCTAAAAAAGTCGGTGATGGTAAACCTAAATTTTTGATGACAAATTTACCAATAGGAGATTTTGCAAATGTTTGGTATTGATCAGTCATGTTTATTATCTCTCATACAGATTAATTTTTGATGGATCTGAAGATATCCCTTTAACTTCAAGATGATGTCAGATACTTATATTTCAATAGTTCCATCAGTTTCTATGGAATCATACTTGAGTTAAACCGCAGATGGCTTGACCTGAATGCTTTAGCGAATGTCATTTTAGTCAATTTACCCCTTTGGTGAATATGCTAATGTAGCCGTCAAGAAGATCATCAACATGCTTGGAAAAGCCTTATGAGCAAAACAACTCAAGAAAATCCAGCAGTCGAAAGTCCGACTACGGGAACTGTGTCAAATACATCAAAGAGTACGCCACGTACCGCTAAAAGTACGGGCACAGCAACCAAGTCTACAAGTGATGCCGCTAAAATAAGCCGTCCTCGTCGTGCATCTACACGTACTAAGACACCCGCTTCAAACCCTAAAACAGCTTCAAAATCAACAACTCAAACGTCTGTTCAACAGGATAATACCATGAGTCAAAACACAGTTCGCCGCGTTGCTATTATTGGTGGTAATCGTATTCCTTTCGCTCGTTCTAACGGCGCTTACTTCACTGCATCGAACAGCGATATGTTCACAGCTGCATTAAATGGTCTTGTTGAACGTTTCAACCTTCAAGGTCAACGCCTTGGTGAAGTTGTTGCTGGCGCCGTGTTAAAACACAGTCGTGACTTTAACATGACCCGTGAGTGTGTACTCAATACCGAACTTGCTCCTGAAACACCTGCTTACGATATTCAACAAGCATGTGGTACAGGTTTACAAGCAGCTTTCTTGGTTGCTAACAAAATCGCATTGGGTCAAATCGAAGTGGGTGTTGCTGGTGGTGTAGATACAACCTCTGATGCACCGATCGCTTTTGGTGATGGCTTACGTAAAGCTTTACTTGAATTGAACATTGCAAAAACAGGTAAAGACCGCCTTAAAGCATTAACTAAAATTAATGTTAAAGATTTGATGGATGCACCGAAGAACGGTGAACCACGTACAGGTCTTTCTATGGGTGATCATCAAGCGATTACGACGCTTGAATGGGGTATCTCTCGTGAAGCTCAAGATGAACTTGCTGCATCTTCACATCAAAAAATGGCAGCAGCATATGAAGAAGGTTTCTTCGATGACCTTATTACGCCATTCCTTGGTTTAGAACGTGACAACAACTTACGTGCAGACTCTTCTGTAGAAAAACTTGCGAAGTTAAAACCAGCATTTGGTAAAGGCGATGCGCGTACGATGACTGCGGGTAACTCGACTCCACTGACTGATGGTGCGTCATGTGTCCTTCTTGCCTCTGAAGAATGGGCAAAAGCAAACGGTCACGAAGTTCTTGCTTATTTAACTTTCCAAGAAACAGCGGCGGTTGACTTTGTAGAGAAAAAAGAAGGCTTATTGATGGCGCCTGCGTATGCAGTGCCTCGTATGCTTGAACGTGCAGGTATTACGCTACAAGATTTCGATTACTATGAAATTCATGAAGCGTTTGCATCTCAAGTATTGTCTACACTGAAAGCATGGGAAGATCCAAAATTCTGTAAAGAACGTTTAGGCTTAGATGCGCCATTGGGTTCAATTGATCGTTCTAAATTGAACGTGAAAGGCTCATCTCTTGCTGCAGGTCACCCATTTGCTGCAACTGGCGGTCGTATTATCGCAACTGCTGCAAAACTATTGAACCAAAAAGGTTCAGGCCGTGTACTTGTATCGATCTGTGCTGCGGGTGGTCAAGGCGTAACAGCAATTATTGAAAAATAATTAATCTGCACTATAAAAAAACCGCTCATATGAGCGGTTTTTTTATACCTATACATTAGAAGCGGTAACCCACACCCAAATAAGTAATTAATGGATCAATATCCACTTTTGTAGATGAATGAATCATCTGTTGCCCAGTCGTTTCATTCAAAACTTTAATCGTTGCCTGATTATTAAGTTTTGCATATGACACTGATGCAACACCATACCAGCTAGGAGTAATGTCATAGGTAAAACCAGCGGTTACAATTGGTGCGATAGCCGTATCGGTATCTACATCAACTTTCATGCGATAGGCATCACCATTCGCATCAGTACTCACTTTACGATCTAGAGCTGCGCCACCTTTTCCATCTAACATATTTTGGATCATATGACCCGCCACTTGTAGATCTGCCTCAATGCCTTTATCTAATTTAATTTCGTTAAAGTAAGCATACATAATGCCCGCCCCTACATATGGACGGAACTTATTCACACCTGATTTTCCGAATTGATACTAAACTTCAAGCGCCGGTGTCCAAGCACGCGCTGTAGAAGCTTTTTTACGTGCCCCAAGATTGGTAATTTCAATAGCTTGTGCTAATTCAAACTCAGATATACCCGCTATCTGTAATATAGAAGTTGGTGGCAATATTGCAGTTCCAGATAATGGTGCATTAATAATACCCACACCTTTAATATCGACTTTAGGTGGAATCCCGCCTATCATCTGTAATGAAACATTATCATTAATATAATAATTAAATGTTAAACCTAAAGTATCTACATCATCTGCTTCTAAGCCTGTACCCTGATTAGTCCATTGATCAAGCCCTCTAATTTCAGCATCTCCTGATTCTGTAGCAACTAGATTACCATCCTCATCCAAAAAACCCAGTGCATACCAATCATCAGGCTGGTCTAGCATTTCCTCAAATACTGGAAATAATATGTCTTTGCCTATCATACCCTCTGGTAAACCTGGAACTTGTGCATCCCCATCTATTGATCCGAGTAATGAACCTAGAGAAATAGTACCAACAGGAATTGTAGTCACTGGAGATACAGCAGTACGAATATTAAAAGGATTCGCCTTACCTTGCGGCATCACATGCATCCAACCCGCAGATACAGAAAATGAACCGTACCGGGTTTGTCGGAGACATTTTTATTTAAGTTAGGCCACGTGACCTAACGGGTTAATCTTATCATAGTACATTGCTTCAAACTCAAAAGGCGATACATAACCCAATGCGCTGTGTAC
>NZ_VOZT01000010.1:0-82968 GCF_013419625.1 Acinetobacter sp. YH12070
GTTAATTGGACTTTATCGAATGAAAATATATTGAAAATTAACTGAGAAATTTGACGATAATCGAAATACTGATCTGCAAAGAAGCGTTGTATACGTCGATAAAATGATTGTGGTAAGCACTTGATGGGTAAGGCTTTAGATGCAGAAGAAAGATTACATGTCTGTTTTACAATTAATGCAAGCATAATCAGTGTAAAACATTTTGCATGTGACTTGTTCCACTTTAGATATTTGTTTAAGATGAGATGTAACTCATTGAAATGTGTCATCATATTCGTCGTCAGAAAACAAGTATTATGCCATTATTTCAATGAGTTATCTTTTTTTGTCGTGTACAAAGCTTTTGAATAATCATTGGATGTAAATGGATAAATCTATTCAAAGGGGCAATAACGCATGTAAAAGTTCAAACTATTTGTATGTTAATTAATCATTTGTTTGCGTAAGAGCTTTAATTGAACATACACAGTTTGTGTTTTTATTTTTTATAAAAATAATTAAAAACAAATATTTACATTTGTGTTGTCGATAATTTATAAAAAATTAATATTTATATTTCTCATTAAAAAAATATAATCATCGGGATTCATGATGCAGTTAAGAATTATTCTAAATATTATAATCACTCTTATTCAAATAAAACTAATCTTGAAATGATGAATAATTTTGCAAAAACATACTTAGTACGTTCTATAACTATGGTGCTGCTCGGTGTTGGAGGGGCAACATGTGCGCTTGCAGCGGATACAACGGTACTTGAGACGATTGAGGTTGAGGTGCCTGCAGAAAAGCAACTTGCAAATGGTAAGTTGAAAGCGCAGACAGACCTTGGTGCTTTGGGAAATAAAAAAATTGTTGATACGCCATTTAGCGTTGCTGCATATAGTGAAAAATTAATTGAAGAACAGCAAGCGACCACCGTGGGTGAAGTGCTGAGAAATGATGCAAGTATCCGCATTACCACCAATCAAGGCCACTTGAATGAAAACTTTAACCTACGTGGTTTTGATGTTAATCATGATGATATTGCATTGAATGGTATGTATGGTATGGCACCTTATGGGCGTGTACCAACTGAATTTTTAGATTCGGTAACGGTTTTAAAAGGTCCGAATGCATTGGTTGCAGGTATGTCGCCTGCAGGTGGAGTGGGTGGTGTTGTCATTGCCAAAACTAAGCGTGCAGATAAAGAAAAAACTCAAGTTTCAGCTTCAATGGAAGAAGGTGGCTTTTATCAATCAGGCTTTGATGTTTCACGTCGTTTTGGTGTTGAAAAAGAGTTTGGCTTACGTGTGAATGGTGCTTATGGTCAAGGTGAGCACATCATAGAAGGCATGGATGATAAACATGCTTCAGGTGCAATTGCTGCTGATTATACAACAGATAAATTGAAACTGAATTTTGATGCGTATGCTGTACGTGATGACCGTAATGGTGGTTCGCCTGCGATGGTGGCATTTGGTGTCAAAGATGCTCGTGGCCATACCTATAATGGCGTGCTTGCTGCACCTAAAGGCGATACCAACTATTTTAAAAATTTGGAAGGCCATACTGATAGTGAGTTTGTAGGCTTAAGTGGTGAATATGCATTTACACCTGACTTAAATGTTTATGCAGGTGTAGGACATATTGAAAAGGCCTATAGTGGCCATATTTTTGGTACGCGTCTTGTCGTTGGCCAAGCAGATGGTCATGCCACATCTCAGTACTATCGTACGGGGTCATCAGAGTCGATTACATCAGCAAATACAGGTATTCAATATAAGTTTAATACGGGTGCTGTAAAACATGCTGTAAATGTTCGAGCTGATTATTTGACCAAAGAAACAGATCAGCATGTTGCGGCAACACAAGAGAAAATTAATTCAACTAATTTGTATGATCCTGATACGACTGTAGGGATGCCTTCTGCGTACCCAGTGGTTAAACCGAATTTAGATAATAAATATACTAGCTATACGGTATCTGATCAGATTTCAATGTTGGATGATAAGTTGCAATTTATTGTTGGTGCACGTTATCAAGATATCGACACAAAGAATTTACAGAAAAATACAGGCTATCAAGACGATAAAATATCCCCAAGCTTAGTTGTTGTGGTTAAACCATTTGGTGAGAATCTTTCTATTTATGCAAACTATGTTGAAGGTCTTTCTGAAGGTGTAACGGTGAATAATGTTGCAGATGCCAACAATAATGTCACCTTTGCGCCATTCCAAACCAAACAATATGAATTGGGTGCTAAATATCAAACAGGTAGTTGGTTAAATACATTTGCACTGTATCAAATTGAAAAACCATCGACGATGTCTTCTGATTATTCTGATGGAAATACAGGTAGTAGTGTCAACCAAATCACAACAGATGATGCAGAAACACGTTCACGTGGCGTCGAGTGGGTATTTTCTGGGGAGATTTATACTGGACTAAATCTGATGGGTAGCTTGGCTTATATTGACGCTGAATATACCAAAGCAGCGGTGAAAAGTGGCGTAACCAATCAAGGTAATACGGTGTATGGTATTCCTGACTTTACTGCTACACTCGGCTTGGATTATGCAGTGCCGTATGTGGATGGTTTGAATGTTAATGCGCGTGCAAACTACGTGAGTGAACAGTACTTAAATGAAACCAATACACTTAAACTGCCAGACTATACAATTTTAGATTTAGGTGCGCGTTATAAAACCAATTTGGGTGGTGTAATACTACATTCTTAGCCAATGTTGATAACATGACTGATGAGCAATATTGGGAAGGTACATTCAACTCAGGTTATGCCTTAGTGGGTGGTCCACGTACCTATAAAGTTGGCGTGACTTTTGATTTCTAAGTTAGTTTAGTTTTTTTATATAAAAAGCCACCGTCAGGTGGCTTTTTTGCAAATGAATGATTTACGGAATATATTGCTTAACCACACCGTCATCGAGGAGTTGTTGGAAATGTTCAACCACACTTTGTTGAATATTTCGGTACTCAATGCCCAATTCTTTTTTACTTTTTTCAGCATTAAAGTAAATTGGGTAACCCATATTCAGTTCAACAAACTTTCGTGGGAAACCTGCAAGAGGGCCAAACAATTTAAATGCGGCTTTAGGCAACTGGTTGCGCGGGAAGGGGAATTTTGGACCAAAGTGCTGGCGCAGAATTTTGCCCATTTCCAGCAGGCTGAGCGTGCCGCCGCTGATAATATAACGGCCTTTTGCATTTGGGTTAAAGGCTGCTTGCAAGTGTGCATCCGCAACATCACGGACATCTACAATGCCATTCCACATCGGCGGTACACCTGCGAGGGTCATACCGTTAGCAAACTGCTCAAGCACTTCAACGCTGCCAGACTTGGTCATCGCAGTTAGTGAAGGGCCAAGAACCAGCGCTGGGTTGACACAAACCAGTTCCCAGCGGTTTTGTGCTTTTTGCATATCCCAAGCTTTGCGCTCCGCCATGACTTTTGAATATGGATAGGGCTGATGGGTTTCAGAGCTGGTGGTGTTCCAGTGAGACTCATCAAATTGGTTATTTGCTGTTTGCTTAATGTCGATCGCATCGCCATAAGTTGAAGCAATACTGGATGTCACCACCACGCGTTTTACAGATTCTGTTTGGTTGACGCTGTTTAATACATTTTCTGTGCCTATTACCGCAGGCTCAATAATATCTTTTACTGCATCTTTATAGTTGGTCACTACAAAAGGGGATGCCATATGGATCACAATTTCACAGCCTTGCATGGCTTCATCAAAGGCATGCGGTGTAAGTAAATTGGCTTCAAACAGTTTGAATGTGCCAGTACTTTGGTTTGCGATATTCTCTAAGTGAGCAAAGCTTTTTTTCTTATTCAGATCGCGTACGGTGGCGTGAACTGTATGTCCTTGTTCAAGCAGATTTTTAATGACCCAGCTGGCAATATAGCCTGTGGCGCCTGTAACGAGTATCGGTGTTGTCTTGGTATTCATGTTCTTCAACTTTAATTGACGCATTTTTTATCATATTGAGAATATTTAGTTTTGTCTTTGATTAATTTGAAAAAATATATTTTTATTATTGAGTTTAATGTGCTCTAAATTCAGCAGAAATCTCATGAGAGCGCTACAAAAGTGATTTTTTATTGATCTTAAAAATGCTCAGATGGGATGAGTGTTGGATAGATGCATATTCTTATGATTATGGGCGCAAAATCTCATAAATAAATGGACAAAGAGTCATATCTAACTTGTGAGCTTTAATTTAAAGCCTAGATCTTAGGTCTAGGCTTCCTGTTCTGTTCATTCCGTATAACAGCCATTATGTTAAATGGAGGAGATCTGACATAATTCTTGGCTTCAGTTAACTTTCTAAAAATCTTATGACTACACTTAATATCGAAAAGAAAGCAAATCCCCTTTTAAGTGATGAGGCTCAAGAATTGTTGTGTTTTGCAACAATTAGTGAATCTAAATCTTGGAAAGATGTTCTCAATTTGTATTTAGAAATTAAAGCAAAAAATGCTCCTAAGAAAGTGTTAATGCTTTTAGAAGATATAGGACAGTGTGAATATACGTCTATGCATGCTTCGATGGGAGATGGACTTTATTTTGATACATCGGAAATTATTGAAGAGGGTGAAGATGAAGATATAAGCTATGACAACACCCTGCCATTTCAGGTTAAGTATCATATTGATCAATTATTAAGATCTGAAAATAAGGTGAATATTCATGATCTACATGGAAAATTTAATTATAGTGATCAAGACCTATCTGTTTTATTAAAAATTAATGAGCAGCCTGAAAAAATTTTAGATGAAGTTATTCAAATTAAATTAGTTAATTCTGAAAATGATCATGAAAAATTTGCAGCACAGCTCAATGGATATTTTAGTTGTGATCTATCTCCTTTTGAATCTTTCAGTTTAATCCAATATTTGGATAAGAATTTTGATCTAGAATATGTTGGCTTAGGTGCGAGTTTATTATTTTTTATCAAGAAGCCAAGCTTTACCTTAGAGAAACTGGATTCTCTCTTCGAAGAATTAGATAACATTTATTCTTATAATCAAGAAACTAGTAGTAGGTTGAAACGACATTTATCAGATCATAATTATATGATCTTACCGTATGTTGATTCTCTAGATATATTTGATTTAGATGGATAATGAATATTAAGTTCCCCTAAAATTAACATAATACACGCTATACGAATACTAACTAACTTTTATTTCATATAAATCATTATTTTATGCTGATATGAAAAGCCCTATCATCACAGATTGGGCTTTTTTGTTGATTCTTCATCTTCCACGGTTTTTTTAATGAAATCTAATGCTATAGCAACCAAAAATGTACAGATTAAATAAGAATAGATGTCCACGTGGTTATTGATTTGCAGATAGACAAATAAAAGGATTGGGGCGTCATTGATGGTCAAATTCACGTACAATATCAACTAATTTGCAGGTAGATATCCTGCCTTATCAGATGATTCTGTTCTCCCGTTGAATATTGGCATACATATGGCGCAAGCAAAGAAATCTTTTCCGCAGCAAAAGTCGGAATTACATGCACGAAATCTGCACCGTAGTCGTTACGATTTTCCTCAGTTAATCAAGAGCTGTAAGGAACTTGCACCTTTTGTCAGCCCAAATAAATATAACGATTTATCGGTAGATTTTTCTGATCCGCACGCTGTGAAAATGTTGAATAAAGCATTGCTCAAGCATTTTTATGGCATTCAATATTGGGATATTCCTCAAGATTATCTTTGTCCGCCTATTCCGGGGCGAGCGGACTATATTCACTATTTGGCTGACTTGTTGAGTGCCAACAACAAAGGGCAGATTCCAACAGGACACAACGTTCAAGTCTTAGATATTGGGGTGGGCGCGAACTGTATTTATCCGATTATTGGTCATCGCAGCTATGGCTGGAAATTTGTAGGCTCAGACATACATGCTGCATCGGTTAAAAGTGCTCAATTTATTGTGGAGGCCAACCCGAATCTGCGTAAAGGCATTCAGATTCGATTGCAGAAAGTAGCGAGCAATATTTTCAATGGTGTGATTAAACCTTCAGATCGTTTTGATTTGACCATGTGTAATCCGCCATTTCATGCCTCACAAGATGAAGCCAACACGACCGCAACGCAAAAATTAAGAAAACTAGGCAAGCCAGTTGATAGGACTAAGGTGGTGTTAAATTTTGGCGGTCAAAAAAACGAACTCTGGTGTGATGGCGGCGAAGAACGATTTGTCTGCCAAATGGTGCAAGAGAGTATTCATTTTGCTGAGCAATGCCTTTGGTTTAGTACACTAGTTTCCAAGAAAACAACATTGCCAGTGCTTTTAAAGGCCTTAGCGAAGAGCGGCGCAGTGGATGTGAAAACCATTAAAATGACGCAGGGACAAAAAGAAAGCCGTTTTGTCGCTTGGACTTTTTTAGATTCAAAGCAGCAGCAAGCGTGGAAGAATGCACGTTGGACTTCAGCTTAAGCCTGTCTTATTTGGAAATGTTCACCTTGCTCTTGACTGCAATGCATAGGGTATCGATATAAAGTTTCCCATATCGATAAGCACCATGTGTTGAATCAATCAGGAGATATTTTTGCTAAACAAGACGCATTGTTAATTGTTACAAAAAACAGCATCCAGCGATTTTTGATTATTTCGTGTTCTAAATGCATTGAATATTCTGCAAGGGCTTCTTTTATATGTGAAAAATGCGCTGAATTGAACTGAAAATGCGTATGCTTATCATTTAAATTTTATATAAATCATAAACTTACAAAAATTATATTTTGCATTCATTTTGAAACTTGTCCATAATATTTGAAAAGGGTATGGAGTGAAGAAAATGCGTGGCAATCCAGAAGTCGTAGACTACTTAAATATGCTGATCGGTGGCGAACTGGCTGCTCGTGATCAATACTTAATTCATTCCCGTATGTATGAAGATTGGGGCCTGAGCAAAATCTTTGAACGTATCGATCATGAAAGCCAAGAAGAAGGCTCACATGCAGATGCATTGATTCGTCGCGTATTGTTCCTTGAAGGAACACCGAATATGAATCGTGATGATATTGAAGTCGGTACAGACGTTGTGACCTGTTTAAAAGCAGATTTGGCGCTTGAATATCATGTGCGTGAGAAACTTGCACAAGGCGTAAAATTGTGTGAAGAAAAGGGTGACTATGTGACCCGTGATATGCTCCGTCAGCAAATGTCAGATACTGAAGAAGATCATACCTACTGGCTTGAAAAGCAAATGCGTTTGATCGAACTTATTGGTCTACCAAACTATATTCAGTCTCAAATGTAATTAATAAAATATAAAAAACCCAGCTTCTGCTGGGTTTTTTATTGGACCATGAAAACTATTGTTGTAGTTTTTTAATATCTGCCAAGACCTTCGTCGCGTGTGTCTGTGCATTCACGCTGGTGTAGTGATACACAATAATGCCTTTCGGATCAATCAGAAAGGTTTCACGTTTGGCAACTTTCAAAATCCCTAAGTTTCGTACAATACCTAGCTGAGTCGCCAGCTTATGCTGTTGGTCGGCAAGAATTGGAAAGGGAAGTCCGAGTGCTTTAGAGAACTTTTGATGTGATGCAACATCATCTAAGCTTGCACCCAAAACAACCGCATTACTTTTTAAAAATTGTGGATATAGGGTTTTAAATTGATTGGCTTCTTCTGTACAACCGGGTGAGTTGTCTTTGGGATAAAAGTACAGAACGAGCCATTTCCCTTGATATTGCTTCAGTTCGTGCCATTTTCCATTTTGATCTTGCAATTTAAAGTTGGGTGCGGGTGTGCCTACCCATTGTTTTTGTTTGTTTTGACTGGTGCTGAGTATTGATGTTTCGGCAACTGTGATTTGGGTAGTTGCTATTAAAGCATATGTCATGAAACAGATTTTAAGGAATGAAGAAACTTTCATAGAGCATCAGTTTATATTGTTCTTTATCTGATCTTAGCAAATTTTAAAGCGATGTAGGCAGTCAGATTTTATATCTATTGAAATTGATTCCAAATGTATTTTGCAAATCGGTTGATGTGCTGAAATGCCACTATCAAACTTACTTTGAACTTTTATACTATTTGGAATCGGTTAATTTTAGAGTTTGCATTGAATCAACATATTTTACTTATTACTGGCTGGGGCGGCGGTCGTAAATTACTTACTCCTTTACAGCAGGCATTGATCACACAAGGTTATCAGGTCGAATTATGGAATATTTTTGATGCCTTAAATCTAGAAGTGCTCGAACAGAAAGTTGAATTGGCGCAGCAATTTGATGTGATTATTGGCTGGTCACTTGGTGGTCAATTGGCGACGATTTTGGTAGATGAAATTCAAAAAAAATATCAACAACAAAAAGTGCTGATCACACTTGGCTCAAATCCAAGTTTTGTGGCTCATGAAAAGTGGTCTGCTGCGATGGATCAAGCGACTTTTCAAAGCTTCAAACAATCTTTCGAGCAGGATGCAATTTCGACCCTAAAAAAGTTTGGTTATATGGTTTGTCAGGGTACTTATAGCACCAAGCAAGATTTCATCATCTTGCAAAGTTTGATTCAAGCGCAAAATTTAGATGTGCTTCGAGCAGGATTAAACTGTTTGGAGAAGCTTAATAATGTCAGTATCTTGAAAAACTACACAGGTCATCAATACCATATTTTTGCTAAGCAAGATTATTTGGTTAGTTACAAAGTTGAACGCTTACTGCGTAATTTAGCTGTAAAGTTTTTGGAGACAGAATTGGTTTCTGGCTCACATGGCTTTCCATTGTTTCAATCTGAGGTCATAAGTTGCAAAATCTGCCAATATTTAAAGAAAATAGAACAAATCTCTGAATAGCTGGGCTTTATGGCAATTTATTTTTCATTGGCGTGGGGGTAACATCTTGCCACATTGATGTTTTAGCCTGATACATGGAGTGAGGGATGGTCAATTTAACCGATCTACAATTTGATCAGCAGCATATTTGGCATCCCTATACATCGATGACTCAGCCCCTTCCAACGTTTAAAGTGAAACGTGCGCAAGGGGTAATGATTGAGCTTGAAGATGGTCGTCAATTGATTGACGGTATGTCTTCATGGTGGTGTGCAATTCATGGTTATAACCATCCCGAGCTAAATCAGGCAGTGACCGATCAACTGCAACAGATGTCACATATCATGTTCGGTGGATTGACACATGATCCCGCGATTCAACTGGCTAAATTACTGTTAAAAATCACACCGCCCAGTTTAGATAAAATCTTCTTTGCCGATTCAGGTTCGGTTGCTGTCGAAGTAGCCTTGAAAATGGCAGTGCAGTATTGGGCATCTTTACATCAACCGAATAAAACTAATTTTGTCACACCACGTTCTGGCTATCATGGCGACACTTGGAATGCGATGTCTGTGTGTGATCCCGTGACAGGGATGCATCAAATTTTTGGCCCAAGTTTACCAAATCGAATTTTTGTTCCTGCGCCGCAAGTTGGCTTTGACCAAGCGTGGAATCAGGCGGATATTGCTGAGCTAGAAAAGACTCTCTCTGAACAGCATGCGCAGATTGCAGGCCTGATTTTAGAGCCGATCGTGCAAGGTGCCGGAGGTATGCGTTTCTATCATCCTGAATATTTACGTCAAGCTAAATTACTCTGCGAAAAATACAATATCTTGTTGATCTTCGATGAGATCGCGACAGGTTTCGGGCGAACAGGAAAACTCTTTGCTTGGGAATGGGCCGCAGTTGAGCCAGATATTATGTGTATTGGTAAAGGACTGACAGGCGGTTATATGACCTTGTCTGCAACCCTGACTACGCAGAAAGTTGCGAATACGATCAGCCAAGGCGAAGCGGGTGTGTTTATGCATGGCCCAACCTTTATGGCAAATCCGTTGGCATGTGCGGTCGCAGTAAAAAGTACCGAACTGCTGCTGTCTCGAGATTGGCAAGCGAATATTCGACGTATCGAAACACAATTGAAGTTTCATTTACCAGCACTTTCATCGCTTGAACATGTCAAAGATGTACGAATACTTGGTGCAATTGGTGTGGTGGAATTGACCTTTAATGTCGATATGAAAACGCTACAACAGGAGTTCGTCCGTCGTGGCATTTGGATTCGTCCATTCGGTAAGCTGGTTTATGTCATGCCGCCATATATTATTTCTGAGCATGAATTAAAAACATTGTTAGAACACATGGTTGAGGTGGTGAAAAACATGGAGCAGCCAGCATGAATCTGCTCAACCATTTTTCAGAGCAGCTTGATCAGCTGAAACAGCATGGCAACTTACGTCAGTTCACGTCAAATCATCAGCACGATCGTTACATTAGTATTCATGATCACAAAATGTTGAATTTGGCGTCAAATGACTATTTGGGCTTGGCGTCCAATGTTCAGCTTCGTGAACAGTTTTTTGATGAGACCCCGAATAATCAACGTTGGATGAGTTCATCATCCTCTCGATTGCTGACGGGGAATTTTCCAGAATATGAGCAACTTGAATCAACATTAAGTGATGCCTTTCATGGCCGATCAGCACTGTTATTTAACAGCGGCTATCACATGAATATCGGGATTTTACCTGCACTGGCAGACAGTAAAACCTTGATATTGGCGGATAAGTTGATTCATGCCAGTATGATTGATGGCATCCGCTTATCAACTGCGAAATATGTGCGCTATCGCCATAATGATTTGGCACATTTATCTCAGCTTTTATGCAGATATCATGAAAATGAGGCTTTTGAGCGGATCATTGTAGTGACTGAATCGATTTTCAGCATGGATGGTGATGAAACAGATTTAGCTGAACTGGTACGGATCAAAAGGCAATTTAGCAAAGTCATGCTGTATGTCGATGAAGCGCATGCCATTGGTGTGCGCGGTGAGCGAGGTTTAGGTTGTGCTGAACAATATCAAGTGATGGATGATATTGATCTTTTAGTCGGGACATTTGGTAAAGCACTGGCTTCAATAGGGGGGTATCTCATCTGTCATTCGATTATTCGTGACTATTTGATTAACTCGATGCGACCGTTGATTTTTAGTACCGCACAGCCCCCGATCTGTATGGCGTGGACAGATTTTATCTTCAAGAATGTTTTAAATTTAAAAGCAGAGCGTCAATATTTACAGCAAATCAGTCAAAGTTTGCAGCGAGCTGTGCAAGACAAAGGTTTTGATTGTCCATCTACATCACATATTGTGCCCGTCATTATTGGCGAGTCGAATAAAACTGTAGCAAAGGCTCAAGCTTTGCAAGCAGCAGGTTTTTATATCATGCCTGTACGTCCACCCACTGTGCCGCAGCATAGTTCGCGCTTACGCATCTCTTTGACTTCCAACATTGGTCAAGAAGAGCTGCATACATTAATCAAGCAACTAATGGCAGAGTAAGATGCTGGATAAATCTCAAATTAAGCAGCGCTTTTCTAAAGCTGTGTTGACCTATGATCAGCAGGCTGTGGTTCAAAAAAGAATCTGCACAGAGCTGGCAGGACTGATGGATCAGTATGTCGGGAAAAAACATTGGCATCAGGCTTTGGAAATTGGTTGCGGTACAGGAATGTTCACGCAGGAAGTGTTAAAGCATTGTTCAATTGATACTTTATATTTGAATGACTTGTCTGAAAATATCGTCACTTTGCAAGATGCTACCTTTTTGCAAAAGACCCATACCCATCTGCTGATGGGTGATATTGAAAAGCAGGCGCTTCCGCAAAACTTAGACTTGGTTATTTCAAGTTCTGCTTTGCAGTGGATGTCCGATTTACCGCAGTTGTTTAGCAAAATATATGAAGCTTTAAAGCCACAAGGATATTTTGTATTCAGCAGTTTTGGTACGGAAAATTTGCGTGAAATGAAGCAACTGACGGGCTGCGGTTTGGATTATTTTGAAATTCATCTGCTGCAACGGTTTTTGATGGATTGTGGTTTTGAATTTGTCATGATGAAGCAAGAGGTACAGCAATTGTATTTTGAGCATCCCCGCGATGTGCTTCAGCATATTAAGGCAACGGGAGTGACTGCAACGGCACAACATCGCTGGACAAAAAGCACTTTGCAACAGTTTTATCTGGATTATGCACAGTTTGTACATGCTCCTGATTCAGAGGATTTTCAGTATCCGCTGACCTATCATCCCATCCAATGTATTGTAAGGAAAAAATAAGTGGCTCAAATTTACTTTATCAGTGGAATAGACACAGGCATCGGTAAAACTTATGCGACGGGTTATTTAGCGAAATTGTGGAATGAGCAGGGCCAAAAAACTATTACCCAAAAGTTGATCCAAACGGGCAATGTCGATATTTCTGAGGATATAGAACAACATCGTCAAATTATGGGTACGAGGTTGTTGGTCGAAGATGAAACCAAACTTACGATGCCTGAAATATTTAGTTATCCTGCGTCGCCACATCTCGCCACCAAACTCGATGGACGTGACATTGATTTTGCTAAAATTGAATACGCGACAAAACGTTTAACTGAAAAATATGACAACGTTTTACTCGAAGGTGCGGGAGGGTTGATGGTGCCATTGACTACGGACCTTTTAACCATCGACTATGTTGTAGAGAAGCAATATCCCGTTATTTTGGTGACTTCGGGGCGTTTGGGCAGCATTAACCATACGATTTTAAGTTTGGAAGCACTAAAAAGTCGTGGCTTGGCGCTTTATGCACTGGCTTATAATTTAAATGATGAATCGCAAGATGTATTGATTTCTAAAGATACTGCTGAATATTTAAAAGCATATTTAGCCAAACACTTTCCAGAGGCGTTATGGATTGATGTTCCAGTGATTCCGTCAGTGTTGATTCCGTCAGTATAAAGAAACAAAAAACCGCTCAAATGAGCGGTTTTTTTATACTTAAGAAATTAAAATTTCTTAAAGCCTTTGTTGTTTCCGCTAAATGCGCGACTTGGCACAGAGTCATTACGACGCTCACGATTGCCAAAATTGTCGTTACGACGTTCACGGTTACCGAAGTTTTCACTGTTGCGATCATTACGGTTATTGTTGAAACCGTCGTTGCGACGCTCTGAACGATTAAATCCATTGCCTTGGAATCCACCTTCAGTACCACCAGTACGACGTTCGCCACGATTGTCTTGATAACCATTGCTTTGTTGTGGCTGGTTTTCGTCACTGTCACGACGTTGTTGGCGTAAGTAACCACCACGACGTGCTGCCATTGGTTTATCTTGCATACGTTCAGTACGACGTTTCGCCATACCAAACAGGCCAGTACCTTGACGTGGTTTAAGCTCAACGGACTTGGTTAAGTTGTCGATATCTTGTTTATCTAGCTCGATCCAGCGACCAGTACGTAGTTCGCGTGGCAGAATTACTGAACCATAACGTGTACGTAAAAGACGGCTCACTTTTAAGCCTTGAGATTCGAAAATACGACGAACTTCGCGGTTACGACCTTCTTTTACGACCACTTGATACCAACGGTTAATACCGTCACCACCAATTTCAGAGAATGACTCAAATTTTGCAGGGCCATCATCTAAAACAACGCCTTGTAACATGTTGTTTTTTAACTGAGGAGTGACTTCACCCATGACACGAACGGCATATTCACGTTCGATTTCGCTAGAAGGGTGCATTAAACGGTTCGCCAGTTCACCGTCATTCGTGAACAGCAATAGACCTGTAGAGTTGATATCTAGACGACCCACCATCACCCAACGATCACCGGTAATTTGAGGTAATTGTTCAAATACCGTTGGACGGTTTTCAGGGTCATTGCGTGAGCAAATTTCGCCTTCTGGTTTGTAGTAAATCAACACACGGCGACGAATTTCGTCTTCAATTTGGAACTGAACTTTACGACCATCGATGCGAAGCTCATCACCCGGTTCAATACGTTCACCCACTTGGGCAACTTGCCCATTTACGCTCACACGACCAGCGGCAATGACTTCTTCCATATAACGGCGAGAACCCAAACCAACGCGTGCGAGCACCTTTTGCAATTTTTCACTCATGACAGCATAACCTTAGAAATTATCATCAACAGTTCACCTATTTATGACTTCGGTGCATTCGCATCGAGGGCCATAAAAGCTTCCTTGGCATCCTGCAGGGGAGGCAATTGGCCCAAAGAGGTCAGACCAAAAGCATTTAAAAATTGAGGCGTTGTAACTAACAACGCGGGTCGTCCAGGGAGTTCACGAAAACCAGATTCTTTAATCCAGTTCCAGTCAAATAACGTACGTAAAATTTGACTATTGTTGGTCACCCCACGGATTTGCTCAATATCTGCGCGGGTTACCGGTTGATGGTAAGCAATGACAGAAAGAGTTTCGAGCAAGGATGGCGATAAACGAGTTGGTCGTTCAGGCCAGGTCTGTGCAATAATATTACGATATTTTGCACGTACTTGAAAACGGAAACCTTGAGCAGTTTCAACAAGTTCAATTGATCTGCCGTGTTGCAGCATTGAAAGTTGCTGCAAATATTGGCGTAATTCGGTTTTACTGAAACGGTCTTGGAAAGCCTCTTTTAAACGGGCAATACTCACCGCCGCTTCACTGGCAAAAATAATGGCTTCAAGCTGCATCAAAATTTCATGCAGATTATCTTCTGAAGACACCGCAGTCATTTGTTTAAGTTCAGTGTTCATGCACGTGCTCCCTGAATTGCAAGCGGTGCTTCTACACCTGATGCGACAATTTGAACTTTTTGTTGGCGTGTCAGTTCCAACACGGCCATAAATGTCACGACAACACCCATGCGGCCTTGGCTTGGTTTGAGTAAGTCCGCAAAATCTAATACTTCACCTGACTCAAGCTTAGTTTCAATATAAGCAATACGTTCTTCGAGTAAGACAGGTTCTTGTAAAATTTGGTGGGTAACCGGTTCTGGTCGATTAAAGACACAGAGTATGGCATCACGAAGTAATTGAATGTCATAGCCATCATTGGTTTCGACTATTGTTCCTAAACTGACATTGGTATCGAATGTATCTCGATCCAATACTGTCATTTGACCTAATCTTTCCGCAGCTTGTTTGATGCGCAAATAGGTTTCTAAACGGTCAATTAATTCTTGTTTAGGATCTTGTTCATGTGCTGCGGTCGATTTAGGTTTTGGCAATAATAGACGCGATTTTAAATCGGCCAATAGGGCTGCCATCACCATATAGTCTGCGGTTAATTCAATATCTAGGGATTTCATTGCATCCATATAAGACAAATATTGGGATGCAATCGGGGCAATATCGACTTGTAATAAGTCGAAGCCATTTTTTTGAATCAGGTAAATCAGAAAGTCGAGTGGTCCTTCGAAATGCTCTAATAGAATTTCAAATGCAGCGGGTGGAATGTACAAATCTTCTGGAATAGCTTCTTGCCACTCATCCAAAACGCGAATGTGTGGAGCATCTTCCATAGAATTATGGACAGTTTGGTTCATTGCAATTATAGGCCACGCGAATTTTCAAAGGCATGCAGACAGCTTTCGCTTCGATCTCACATCGAAAGTAAAAGCACAAAAGTTATAAGGAATAGTGTAATGGAAAAATGCGTTTAAAGAAATTACTGAACGGTTGAATTGGGTAAAAAACTTAAAATTTATAGGGAATAGGCTTTATTTATACACATGTAAAATTTTAAAGCTGTGATATCGATCACATCTTGTGTTAATTATAAAAAATACACTCGTCAATCCGTGAGCGCATTTAAGCTGTGATGTCTGGATGATGGGCGTCCAACATGAAATGATTTGAATGAATTGACTAAAAGAATATTAGCTATGCCACAACAATATAATCAATGGGGTCAGTCTGTAGGGATGACGTTGACGCAGTTTGAACCTTGCCAGTTCAGATGTAAAACCGAAGTGGGGCAATCTGTTCGGCTTATTCCGATGTTGCCCGATCAGCTTGATGATAGTCTTTTACAGCGGCTATGGCAGACAGTACAACAAGAACCCGATGAACGTTGTTGGACGTATTTGCCTTATTCTCAAATTCTAAGCATGCAGCAATTGCGTGATTATTTTCAGCAATCCTTTTATTTTGCCGGTTCGATGCATTATGTCATTGAGGTTGGTGATGCCATTGTAGGATGGGTTGCTTTGCTCAATGTACGCCCTGCACATGCTGTCATTGAAATTGGCAATGTCTATTTTTCAAGTTTAATGAAGCAATCAACCGCAGCAACAGAAACTATTTATCTGTTGTTAAAAGCATGCTTTGCAGCGGGATATAGACGGGTGGAGTGGAAGTGTGATGACTTGAACACGCCTTCGAAAAACGCTGCTTTGCGTTTTGGCTTTCAATTTGAAGGGTTGTTTCGTCAACATGTGATAGTGAAAGGTCGTAATCGTGATACTGCTTGGTTTGCGATGTTGGATCAGGATTGGCCAATGTTGTCTCAAGCATATGCAGCATGGCTCGATACAAACAACTTTGATGAGCAAGGGCAACAAAAAGTTCATTTAAAGGAATTTATGCAGCTTTATTACGCTTGAGGAAAAGCACACTATCAAGGTTTTGAGCCTGTTGGTAAGACCCTTTGTTCAAGTGCAAATTCGATGATGAGTTGGCACTGCGCTTGCGAGCAGAGATTTTGATTAGCTCTACGTTTAAACAGCGATTTGACCGTTGATGCATGCAGAAAATAATGAAAAATTTGCGGCTGTGTTGTCGCTATTGGTGAAATTAAATTTTCATCTTTTGCCCTTAGTTGAGCCGTGGATTCTAAAGTCCAAGGCTCAGTGGCATATATAGCAAGATGATTAAGACTGCTTTGCTCGGAGACACTGAGGTCTGTCGCATTTTGGAGCTTGAGTAAAATCTGAAATAAAGTCATCAGGTCGATTCCTTTATCGAAAGGTAATTTAACCGCGCTTTGAGCAGATGACCTTTACATGCTGTGCCTCTGATCGGTAACAGCATGTATTTAACAGTACATGCTATTCAAAGGCACTGACATCACCGACACCACGGCGAATCACTTCAGGGTATTCACCTGCAAGGTTTACAACGCTAGTGGTATTCAAAGTACCTAAACCGCCATCAATCAATACATCTATGCGTTTGCCGATTTGCAGTTCAATTTCATAAGGATCATCAATCGGTTCTTTTTGGCCAGGTAAAATTAAGGTCGATGTTAATAAAGGCTCACCGAGTTCTTTGAGTAATAATTGGCAAATCGGGTTGCTCGGAATGCGTAGTCCAATGGTTTTCTTTTTAGGATGCATTAAACGGCGAGGAACTTCACTGGTCGCAGGCAAAATAAAGGTAGTGACCGCAGGGGTGTTATTTTTCAATAAACGATACATGGCATTATCGACTTTGGCATACGTGGCAATGTCAGATAAATCTGCACAAATAATCGCATATTGATGTTTAGCATCGAGCTGACGAATTTGGGCAATGCGTTCCATGGCATTTTTGTTCCCAATCTGGCAACCGATGGCATAGGCGGCATCTGTAGGATAAACCACCACATCGCCGGCACGAATCCGTTCAACGGCTTGCGTAATTAAACGGGGCTGAGGATTTTCCGGATGTATTCTTAAATGCAACATGTCGTTTTCCTCTTATTATTAAAAGCTCTAGACATTATGTCGCGGTCTATTCGCTTTGTGCAATGTGAAATGCAGTCAAATTGTATAATTTAATCAAGCATTTCACGTTGAAATTCATTCGCCTGTAACATTTTGCCAGCACGTGTACAGTGGCAAATGCATTGGATAAAGCGCCAAGCATCGCGTGGAAGTTTGGCTTCGCCTTTAAAATAAGCCTGTAATTGTGCATAGACATTATCTTTAAAGCTGCTGCCATCTCCTCCTTCACCAGTGAGGTTATCGAGTGATACACGAAACTTACGTCCAAAGGCTTTGGCAAATAACCATTCGATCGCTTGCGGCTTAATTTCTACCTGTTCAAAGAGGGCTTGTTGCTCTTTGCTGCGACCATCTGGTGCATACCAATAGCCTAAATCAGGAAGTAAACGGCGTTGATCACCAGCAATAGTCCAATGACTAATTTCATGCAAGGCGCTATTGAAATAACCATGAGCAAATTGAATACGGGCAGGGCCGTTTGAATCGGCAGGAAAGTACTCGGGCTCACAGTCACCTTTCACTAAGCACACATTCAGGTGGGAAAACCAATGATTAAAGTGTAAGATGAGCCATTCGACGTGTTCTGTTTCTGTGGAAAGTTTCTCCCAAGCCGAGAGTTGCACTTGGTCGGTTGAAATGTCAGAATCAAGCGTTGAAATTGTGCTCATAAGTGATGAAACATTCACTTCTGTTTGCGGCTGCAACAGATGCATAACTTAAGTTACCCAAATGGTCTGTCTAAATAAGTACAAAATTGTATCTTAATCTTTGACAGAGTACTGATGAATTTGTAGAATTGCCGCCTTAATTATGTCAGCAAATACCTTTCCGGCACAGATTGAGCCGTTTAAATGGGCTGAACAGGGCTTTAAATGGTCAGGAACACTGCCATTATCTCGCTTTGTTCGTATTGCTCGTGAAGCTGTTGGATCAATTGATGATCAATTGATTAACATAGACTGTAAGCTATCAATGGATGCTTATCATCGCATTGTATGGCTAGATGGTCATGTTGAAACAAATGTTCCAATGGAATGCCAGCGTTGTCTGGATACTGTTGAGATTCCACTTGTTTTAAGTTTTCATCTAGCTCTTGTAGATGACGAGTCACTGATAGAGCGCTTGGATGAGGATGCTGATTTCATCGTTTTAGGTGAAAGTGAAGCAACAACCAAAGGTTCATATGATGCACCTGCGACTGCTGATTTACTCTCACTGATAGAGGATGAATTGTTATTGTTGATGCCTTTGTCACCTAAGCACGACGCTTGTGAACATAAGCATCAACCTGCCGCTGAAGAGCTTGTTGAAGAAAAACGGGACAACCCGTTTGATGTTTTGGCAGGTTTGAAGGGTAAACTTAACTAATTTTTGTGTTATACTCTTGAGTATAAGACAATCGAATTTGTTCTGATCCATTTTTTCGATCTTTGTAAGGAGCCATCATGGCCGTTCAGCAAAACCGTAAAAGTCGCTCTCGCCGTGACATGCGCCGTTCACATGACGCTTTAACCGAGAATGCATTAACTGTAGACCAAGCTACTGGCGAGACTCACCGTCGTCACCACGTATCTAAAGATGGTATCTACCGTGGTCGTCAATTATTCGCTAAAGCATCTGCTGAATAATTGGTGATGTATTAAGCGTCAAGCTTAGTAGAAAAAATGGGAGCGTTAAGCTCCCTTTTTTTGTACCGATTTTTTGTTGCATTTGGCAATTACCAAGACAAAAATTAAGTGTTAAATTTCCGTCCCTGAAACAAGCTTACATGGGATTGTGTTGAATAAATGTCCAAATAGCATAAATTCACCAGTCTTGATAAAGGATTTTTTTATGTCTGCTAAACAACTCGAGCAAGCAGCTCAAGCTACTAAAACTGCATTCGTGTTTCCGGGTCAAGGGTCACAGAAAGTCGGCATGCTCGCTGAACTTGCAGAACAGTTTAGTAGTGTGCAAGCAACATTTGCAGAAGCATCAGAAGTAGTTGGCTTTGATCTTTGGCAAATTGCGCAAAGTGGTGAAGGGTTAAACCAAACAGAATTTACTCAACCTGTACTACTGACTGCCAGTATTGCTTTATGGCGTGTGTGGTTAGAGTTAGGTGGTGTTGCACCGAAATACCTTGCAGGTCACTCATTAGGTGAATACAGCGCCTTGGTTGCTGCGGGAGCGATGAGCCTAGGTGATGCCGTTAAACTGGTGAACCTACGTGGTCAGTTGATGCAAAGTGCTGTACCTGAAGGTCAAGGTGCAATGGCGGCAATTTTGGGTCTAGATGATGCCAAAGTCATTGAACTTTGTGCTCAAGCAGAAGGCCCAGGTTCAGTAGATGCTGCAAACTACAATGCACAAGGTCAAGTTGTCATTGCGGGTGATAAAGCCATGGTTGAAGCGGTTATGGCTGCTGCTAAGGAAAATGGCGGTAAGGCAATTGCACTTCCGGTTTCTGTGCCATCGCATTGTGCATTGATGAAACCTGCTGCTGAACAGTTTGCGACAGCATTGGAACAAACTGCCATTGAGCTGCCTACTATACCTGTAATACAAAATGTAGGCGCTGAAATCGCGACTGATGTAGCGCAATTACGTCAGGCGTTAACTGCACAGTTATACCAATCTGTACAGTGGACAAAGACCATGCAGTATTTGCAAGACCAAGGTATTCAGTACATTGCTGAATGTGGTCCGGGTAATGTCCTTGCGAATCTCGCAAAACGTTTGCCAAATATTGAAAAAGCATTCCCACTCGACACGAAAGGTCGTATGGAAGATGCACTGAATGCCATTTTAGTGGCAGAAGGGAAAATTGCATGACACAAGAACGCAAAGTTGCTTTAGTAACAGGTGCGAGCCGAGGGATTGGAGCAGCAATTGCTCAGCAATTGATTCAAGACGGTTATTTTGTTGTAGGTACTGCAACTTCAGAAGCGGGTGCGGAAAAATTATCTGCAGCTTTTGCTGAAAAAGGTGCGGGTAGAGTTTTAGATGTACGTGATGCAACTGCAATTGATGCATTGGTATCAGACATTGAGCAAAACTTTGGTTCTGTATTGGTTTTGGTGAACAATGCTGGTATTACCAAAGATAATTTGTTACTTCGTATGTCAGAAGATGATTGGGATGACATTCTCAACATTCATTTGAAAGCCGTTTATCGACTTTCTAAACGTGTTTTAAAGGGTATGACCAAAGCACGTTTTGGCCGAATTATTAATATTAGTTCTGTGGTTGCACATTTTGCTAACCCAGGACAAGCAAATTATTCTGCTGCAAAAGCAGGGGTTGAGGCCTTTGGTCGCAGCCTTGCAAAAGAGATGGGAAGCCGCCAAATCACTGTAAATGCAGTGGCTCCGGGCTTTATTGCAACAGAAATGACAGAACAGTTAAGCGAAGAAATTCGTAAAAAGATGAGTGATCAAGTGGCTTTAAACCGTTTAGGTGAGCCGCAAGATATCGCAAATGCCGTAAGTTTTCTTGCTTCTGAAAAGGCAAGTTACATTACCGGAACTGTATTACATGTAAATGGTGGTTTATACATGAGCTAAGCGCTCAAGTATAAACTTTCAAAACGATTTAGATTCAATTAAACTAACGGCATTAAAAACGCCACAAGCAATGAGGAGAATTCCTGTGAGCGATATCGAACAACGCGTAAAACAAGCAGTAGCTGAACAACTTGGTCTTAAAGCAGACGAGATCAAAAACGAAGCTTCTTTCATGGATGACTTAGGTGCAGACTCTCTAGACCTAGTTGAATTAGTTATGTCTTTCGAAAACGATTTCGACATCACTATTCCTGATGAAGATTCAAACGAAATCACTACTGTACAATCTGCAATTGACTATGTTTCTAAGAAACTAGGTTAATTTTAGATTTCAGCGATGCTGATTTAAAAAGCCACCATTCGGTGGCTTTTTTTATGCTGAATATTTTGTTTTTACATTAGCTTACGTTTCTGTCACCAACAACAACTCAAAAGCGGTTATTTTTTAGCTATAAAAATAGAGTTTGAACAATAGTTAAATTATTTAAAACAGTAAAAACAACGGAGAAAAACATGGGTCTTTTTGATTTTGTAAAAGGAATTGGTAAAAAAAATACAGCGCCTGCAGAACCTCAGGCAGCGCCAGCAACACCTTCTGAACCATCTGCACAAGAAATTGCCAATAAGTTATTGGGTCATATCAAAGCACTGGGCTTACCTGTAACTGGCTTGTCTGTGAGTTATAACGGGACTTCAGATCTAGCAACAGTGAAAGGTCAGGTGCAAAGCCAAGCAGATCGTGAAAAGATTATCTTGGCGGTAGGGAATATTGATCATGTGGCGCAAGTGGATGATCAGTTGACTGTAGCAACGCCAGAACCTGAAAGTAAATTTTATACAGTTAAATCAGGCGATAATCTTTCTAAGATTTCTAAAGAATTTTATGGTGATGCAAATCAATACAATAAAATTTTTGAAGCAAACCGTCCTTTGCTAAAAAATGCCGATGACATTTTCCCAGGTCAGGTGCTTCGTATTCCTGCATAAATATTTGTGTTTAAAGTAAAAAAAGCCATCTTGTGATGGCTTTTTTTTGTATGCGTGAATGGTGAAGTTGAATATAATGCGGCTGAAATAATTCAAAATAAGAAATCAATGAAACAAAAAATCATCTTTATTTTCTTGCTGTTGCTTGCAGTTGTTGTGTGTTTTTGTCTTTGGCTGCGGTGGGATGAGCGTATTGATCCTCGGGTGCTCAAGTGGCAGCAGTCTGAAATTTCTTATCATTCAAATTACACACAAGAGCTGTATTTTAACTTGCTTGGGCTGAATGCCGCAGATCGGTTTTCGGCATTGAATGTTGGGCGCTATCGTTATCATCAAGATTGGGCATTTAGTTTGTTGGGGCAAGAGCATCAGAATGTATTGGGCCAGCCATTGAATGCGAAGCTAACACGTGAAAAGTGGTCAGAAGAACAGACGAATTTAGTTGCGGAGTTTCAGCAATTGCTGGTCGATGATCCTAAGGCAGCTAGCGCATTTGTTGTTGAGCATCATCAGGTGCTCGGTGCGCTGATACAGCAAGAAAAGGTGCCGTTGCAGCGCTTTAACACATGGTTGCAGCATGCAGACCAATACCGCAGTTTAAGTATGCCGAGCAATTCCGCATATCCAGACTTTAAATATTTAAATCAGTTGGCGATCCTTTATCAGATCAATATTGCGTTAAATAAAGAGGATAAGCTGGATGCATATATGGCTGAATATCAAAGATTGCAGCAGATGCTTGAGCGCCCGATCTCATTGGTTGAAAGGATGCTGATTCAAAGCTGGCTGGCACGTTATGTTCGAATTATACGTAATGAGCAATTAAAGACTGGACAAGTTGTTTATTTAGAGCCTTTAAGTGCCAGTCAGTTAAGTTTGCGCTCAGCAGCGCAATTGGAAGCCTATGGCGTATATGCGGTGTTGAAGCAGGTGCAGCAATTATCGGACTGGAATACCTCGTTTATGTATTGGTTGTATTTGCCAAATCAAACTGCAAATCAATTGTTTAAGCAATATGAAGAGGCGGCACAGCTATCTGAGCTTTCTTATGATTCGTTTAGGATGCAGGCTGGTCAAAAACAGGGACAGTATTCATCTTGGCATATCAAAAACTATTTGGGCAATACTTTGTCCAATATAGAGGGGGTGCCTTGGGAGCGCTATGTGCTTGCAGGGCACATTTTGAATGATCGAATTATGATTTTTAATTTGTTGAATCAGGGTGCGACTGATTTAACGCAGTTGAATCAAAATAGCCACGGCCGACGTTTCTTTAAGAAGGAGGGTATGCTGTGTGCTGAGGTGCCGTATCCGCGTGAGCAATTTAGAGCACACAATTGGAATATTTTAGATAGCTGTGTGCAGTTGTAGTTTTTGTATATAAACATTTTGGTATAGAAATAAAAAAGCCCCAATGAGTAGGGGCTTTTTTACAGTCGTTTAGAAGCTTGGCTTCACGACCACTAAAATGATCACTGCAAATAAAATCAAAGTGGGCATTTCATTAAAATAACGCCAGAACTTATGCGATTTATAATGTGCATTTTCGATAAGCTTTTTACGGTAATAACCACATACAAAATGATAAATCACCAATAGTCCAACTAATCCAACTTTTAGGTAGAACCAAAGCGCTTCATGGTAGTGTCGAGTTGCATCACCCCAATCGACGAGGAAGTGCGCCGTGATCAGTGTAGCAATCATTGCGGGCCACATAATGCCGCGATATAGCTTGCGTTCCATGATTTGAAAGCGCTGATGACTGGTAGTATCTTCACTCATAGCATGGTAGACAAAAAGGCGAGGGAGATAAAATAGCGCTGCGAACCAGCAAACAACTGCGATGATATGCAATGCTTTGACCCAGAGGAAAGCATCTGATGGAGCATCCATATATTGACCCTTAAAAGGGCGGTGGGTGTGTGCTTTGGCACCGAAGCGCCAAAGCAGCAAACTTTATATTAAGCTTCCCATTTTTTGAAAACGAGGCAAGCGTTTACACCGCCAAAACCAAAACTGTTACTCATCACAGTATTCAATTTTGCATCACGTTTTTCAAGTACGATATCAAAAGGTTTTGCACCTTCATCAAGTTCAGTCACGTTGATGTTTGGTGCAATAAAGTCATTTTGCATCATCAAAATAGAGTAAATCGCTTCTTGTACACCTGCAGCACCGAGGCTGTGACCTGTCATTGATTTAGTCGAGCTGAGCGGAGGAACTTGTCCTTCGCCGAAAGCACGTTCCATCGCTTTAAGTTCAGTAACATCACCAGCCGGAGTAGATGTACCATGTGTATTAACATAGTCGATGGTATCTACACCATGTTGTTTAGCTTCTTCTAAAGCCATAAGGATACAACGCGTCGCACCTTCGCCCGATGGTGCAACCATGTCAGCACCATCAGAGTTTGCTGCATAGCCGACAACTTCAGCCAAAATGTTTGCGCCACGTGCTTGAGCATGTTCAAGAGATTCTAGTACAACGAAGCCACCACCACCTGCGATCACGAAACCGTCACGGTCAGCAGAGTAAGGTCGGGAAGCAGTTTCAGGGGTGTCATTGTATTTTGAACAAAGTGCGCCCATTGCATCAAATAAAAGACTTTGTGACCAATGGTCCTCTTCACCACCACCGGCAAGCATTAAGTCCTGTTTGCCTAATTGAATCAAATTGTATGCATAACCAATGGCATCTGCAGATGTTGCGCATGCGCTAGTAATCGTATGTGCAATACCTTGCATTTTAAATGCCACACCCACGTTTGCGGTAATGGTGTTGGTCATGTTACGTGGTACAAAGAATGGCCCAACTTTACGTGCACCTTTGGTGTCTAGAAGTTCTTTCATTTCAACAACAGATGCAGTTGAACCACCACCTGAACCACCCGCAATACCGTAACGTGGATTACCGCCAATTTGTTCTGCTGTTAAGCCTGCATTTTCTACCGCAGCCAAAGCTGAGTTGTATGCATACATTGCGCATACGCCCATAAAGCGTTTTAAACGGCGGTCAATACCGTCAAAGTTTTGTTCTGCAGCCGCACTGACATGACTTTTGAAATTAAGTTCAGCATAACTTGGGTTGAAACGTGTTCCAGAAATCCCGTTTTGCAAAGAATGAGTGACATCTTCTAATGTATTACCAATGCATGAGTTGATGCCCATACCAGTGATTACAACACGTTTCATCTACAGATCCTTTATAGGTAGTGTGTGAGCAAGCTATTGAAAGTATACGAAGGAAACTTTCTAAATAGACGAACTCATATAATTTGATTGGAATAATGATAGCAGAAAGCTTTTTGAATTCTTATGGCAAATCCTATGCCTATTTTTGACTGAGCTAATTTGCAACGATGCAGCAAAAAACTTAACTTAAAGATACATATTCAAGTTGTGATAAAGTTTGACTACACCTAGTATTTATCAAGAATTTCAAGAATAGTCTGAATGGGGTAGGGAATGGCGAAAACGAATAATAAACCAACGGCTGGTCTGCTCTCAAACGCCTTTGGAGTGGCTAAAAAGCTCAGTTCTACAGGGGTGTCTATTATCAATCATGTTGCACCCGAATCTGTAACTAAGGTCATTCAGCCACAAAAGAATGGTCAAACCTTGGAAGGTCAGTCACGTCAGATGAGCGTATTTGATGTGAAAAAATATGATAATCCGCAGCAAATTCTGCGTGAACATGTTCCGAATGTTTCTAGACAATTATTCGGTCGACATTTTAATACCGTAAATAATGTGGCTAATTTTGTTGCCCCTCAATTTAGCGACAAGATTTCTGACTATCTTTTTGATCGATTGAATCATTTTAGTTCGGATATTTCATCTGTAGATGCAGTGCTTGATGAAGCTGGCGTACGTGATTTAGAAGAGTTGACACAAGATGTCGATCGTTCACGCCGCATTAGTCAGGCCTTAGGCGAGCAAAATAAATGGATTGCTTCAATTCAAGGGGCTTTAACAGGTGCGACAGGTGTTATCGGTTCAAGTATTGATATCCCTGCTTCACTGATTATGACTTTACGAGTGATTTATCAAGTTGGACGTTCTTATGGTTTCGACTTAAGTAAAGAAAGTGATCAAGATATCGTTCAGTTTATTTTTAAACAGGTCGACCTGAGTTTAATTGCAGAAAAACAAACTTTGCTTATGGCAATAAAAGCTCTGAGTAGTACGCTACAAAATAGTGATTTGCATCAGTTGCAGCAATTGGTGGGTTCAGATACTGATGCAGCAGCATTGAAGAAATATGTACTAGATGAAAATGGTCAGTTTAAGTGGGCATGGCTCAATCAAATGCCAAAAGTTTCATTGTTAAATCAGCTATCACGATTATCTCCTGTGGCAAGTGTTGGTGTAAGTGTGGTGTATAGTCGCCGTTTGGTGGATGAAGTGAATCAGAAGGCACAGCAAGTCTTTTCAAATGCGCGCCAATATATTTTGCAGCATCAGGATATTAGCTTGTCACCTTTACATGCCTATGAGCGTTCTCTTGAGTTGCTTGCTCAAGCAACACCTAAATTACTAGAAGGTATTAAGGCGAAAGATATTGATTTGGCTGAGCCTGTACTAGATGAGACCATAGATGTTACAGGTCATGAGAGTATCCGCGCAGTAAAAGTCACTAAAAAAGCACAAGTTAAAAACTCTGATGCAGCTGAAGTGGAAGTAGAGCAGGAACAAAAAGTCTCAGAAGGTTTGGAGGCACTTGCGGAGAAAGTTGTTGAGCCTCATGCACCCGGGGCTGCGCAAAAACCTGCTTTAGCTGAAAAAGATGAGTTTGATGTGTTGGAATCTGTACAGCAGGAGGATGTCCCAGTGGAAAAAGCTGCACCCAAAACTAAGCCGCGTAAAGCCAAAACAGCAGCCGTAGATAAAGTTACAAAAAAATCAGCAGATTCTTCTGAAAAATAAACTATTTATTTGTGGGTGAAAAATTGCGCAAATCATGATGAATAAATGTTTTCGATGATCGTATATTGTTGACCAATTTTAAGTCTTCGCTTACAATTGCATGCCCTCAAAAAGTAGTATTTTTTGGGGCTTTTTATTAACGGGAGAATTGCCAAATGGCAACAACAAATCAGTTGATCCGTAAGGGTCGTACAACTTTAGTTGAAAAATCTAAAGTTCCTGCGTTGAAGGCTTGTCCACAACGTCGTGGTGTTTGTACACGTGTTTACACAACTACACCTAAAAAACCTAACTCAGCAATGCGTAAAGTTTGCCGTGTTCGCTTAACTTCAGGTTTTGAAGTTTCTAGCTACATCGGTGGTGAAGGCCATAACCTACAAGAGCACAGTGTTGTTCTTATCCGTGGTGGTCGTGTTAAAGATTTACCAGGTGTACGTTA
Organism: Acinetobacter sp. YH12070; assembly: GCF_013419625.1. NCBI lineage: Bacteria > Pseudomonadati > Pseudomonadota > Gammaproteobacteria > Moraxellales > Moraxellaceae > Acinetobacter > Acinetobacter sp. YH12070. The sequence goes on from NZ_VOZT01000010.1 coordinate 27,467, forward strand.
CCATACCGTTCGTGGTTCTTTAGACTGTGCTGGTGTTAAAGATCGTAACCAGTCTCGTTCTAAATACGGTGCTAAACGTCCTAAGAAATAATCTGAAAAGATTAACTTCTTAGTTCGTTAGAACTGCAATCCTTTATCGTCTCGCTTGTCTGATTTCTGCATTTTTTGTGAAAATTCCAAGCGACGTATAGTAAGGCCAGCGAAAGCACATGACACTTTGTGCACCTGCTGGAATAACCTGAAGTGTCATATTTATTAGGTGTATTAAAATGCCAAGACGTCGCGTAGTTGCTGCCCGTGAAATCCTTCCGGATCCTAAGTTCAGCAGCCAAACAATCGCTAAATTCATGAACCACGTAATGCAAGATGGTAAAAAATCTATTGCTGAAAGTATCGTTTACGGTGCTTTAGACCGCGTTCAAGAAAAATCTAAAGTAGACCCAGTTGAATTTTTCGAGACTACTCTTGAAAAAGTTCGTCCTATGGTCGAAGTAAAAGCACGCCGTGTTGGTGGTGCTACATACCAAGTGCCTATGGAAGTACGCCCATCCCGTCGTACTGCCTTGGCTATGCGTTGGTTAGTAGATGCTGCTGCTAAGCGTTCTGAAAAAACTATGGCTTTACGTCTTGCTGGCGAGTTGCTTGATGCAGCTGAAGGTAAAGGCGCAGCGATCAAAAAACGTGAAGATGTGCATCGTATGGCTGAAGCCAACAAAGCCTTCTCTCACTACCGTTTCTAAGCGGATAAAACAGCCCCTATTCAGGAGGGTGGTTGAGCGGTTGTCACTGTTCTGTCATCGAATCGCTTTAAGTTGCTATGCAGCTTAAAGCGTCCTGTTTTAACAACAAAATTTAGGAATGCTAGAAATCATGGCTCGTAAAACCCCAATTTCTCAGTACCGTAACATTGGTATTTCAGCGCACATTGATGCTGGTAAAACTACAACTTCAGAACGTATCTTGTTCTACACAGGTGTATCTCACAAAATCGGTGAAGTACACGACGGTGCAGCAACAATGGACTGGATGGAGCAAGAGCAAGAACGTGGTATTACCATTACTTCTGCTGCGACAACTACATTCTGGTCTGGCATGAGCCAACAGTTTAAAGAACACCGCATCAACGTAATTGACACCCCGGGACACGTTGACTTCACAGTTGAAGTTGAACGTTCTATGCGTGTTCTTGATGGTGCGTGCATGGTTTACTGTGCTGTAGGTGGTGTACAACCTCAGTCAGAAACTGTATGGCGTCAAGCAAACAAATATAAAGTGCCTCGTTTAGCATTCGTGAACAAGATGGACCGTACAGGTGCAAACTTCTTCCGTGTTGTTGAACAAATGAAAACACGTCTTGGTGCGCACCCTGTACCAGTTGTGATTCCAGTTGGCGCTGAAGATAACTTCCAAGGTGTTGTTGACTTAATCGAAATGAAGTCAATCATCTGGGACGAAGCTTCTCAAGGTATGAAATTTGAATACGGCGACATTCCAGCTGATCTAGTTGAAACAGCTCAAGAATGGCGTACTAACCTTGTAGAAGCAGCTGCTGAAGCTTCTGAAGAGTTAATGGACAAATACCTAGAAGAAGGTGATCTTTCTAAAGAAGACATCGTTGCTGGTATCCGTGCTCAAACTTTGGCTTGCGAAATCCAGCCAATGCTTTGTGGTTCAGCGTTCAAAAACAAAGGTGTTCAACGTATGTTGGATGCTGTAATTGAATTCTTACCTGCGCCGACTGACGTTGAAGCGATCAAGGGTATCCTTGACGACAAAGACGAAACTGAAGGCTCACGTGAATCTTCTGACGAAGCTCCGTTCTCTGCGCTTGCGTTCAAAATCATGAACGACAAATTCGTAGGTAACTTGACTTTCGTACGTGTTTACTCAGGTGTTCTTAAGCAAGGTGACTCGGTTTATAACCCAGTTAAATCTAAGCGTGAACGTATCGGTCGTATCGTGCAAATGCACGCGAACGAACGTCAAGACGTTGAAGAAATCCGTGCTGGTGACATTGCTGCGTGTGTAGGTCTTAAAGACGTTACAACTGGTGATACACTTTGTGATGAAAAACACATCATCACTCTTGAACGTATGGAATTCCCAGAGCCAGTAATTGCGCTTGCGGTTGAACCTAAAACTAAAGCTGACCAAGAGAAAATGTCTATCGCTCTTGGCCGTTTAGCGAAAGAAGACCCTTCATTCCGCGTACGTACTGACGAAGAATCTGGTCAAACAATTATTTCTGGTATGGGTGAGCTTCACCTTGACATTATTGTTGACCGTATGAAACGTGAATTTAACGTTGAAGCGAACATTGGTAAACCAATGGTTGCTTACCGCGAAACAATCAAAAAGACTGTTGAGCAAGAAGGTAAATTCGTACGTCAAACTGGTGGTAAAGGTAAGTTCGGTCACGTATACGTACGTTTAGAACCGCTTGCTGAAGATGCTGGTAAAGAATACGAATTCGCTGAAGAAGTTGTAGGTGGTGTAGTACCTAAAGAATTCTTCGGTGCTGTAGACAAAGGTATCCAAGAACGTATGAAGAATGGTGTCCTAGCTGGTTACCCAGTTGTTGGCATCAAAGCTACATTGTTCGACGGTTCTTACCATGATGTCGATTCTGACGAATTATCGTTCAAAATGGCAGGTTCTTACGCATTCCGTGATGGTTTCATGAAAGCAGATCCTGTTCTTCTTGAGCCTATCATGAAAGTTGAAGTAGAAACTCCAGAAGACTACATGGGCGATATCATGGGTGACTTAAACCGTCGTCGTGGTATGGTTCAAGGTATGGACGATCTTCCTGGCGGTACTAAAGCAATTAAAGCTGAAGTTCCACTTGCTGAGATGTTTGGTTACGCGACTCAAATGCGTTCTATGTCTCAAGGTCGTGCGACTTATTCTATGGAATTCGCTAAATACGCTGAAACACCACGTAACGTGGCTGAAGGCATCATCGCTAAGTTCCAATCTGGCGGTAAAAAAGGTGACGACGAGTAATCTTTCGATTACTATAAGCCCAAACTAATTCATAGTTAAAAACCAAATGCTCATGCAGTATCCCTGCATGAGTAGTTTAAAAAGGAAGATCTCATGGCTAAGGCTAAGTTCGAACGTAATAAGCCACACGTTAACGTGGGTACAATTGGTCACGTCGACCACGGTAAAACTACTTTAACAGCTGCAATTGCAACTGTATGTGCAAAAAAATTCGGTGGTGAAGCGAAAGATTACGCTGCAATCGACTCTGCACCAGAAGAAAAAGCACGTGGTATTACAATTAATACTTCACACGTAGAATACGATTCTCCAATCCGTCACTACGCTCACGTAGACTGCCCAGGTCACGCCGATTATGTTAAAAACATGATTACTGGTGCTGCACAAATGGATGGTGCGATCCTTGTATGTGCTGCGACTGATGGTCCAATGCCACAAACTCGTGAACACATCCTTCTTTCTCGTCAGGTAGGTGTACCTTACATCGTTGTATTCTTAAACAAATGCGACCTTGTTGACGACGAAGAACTTCTTGAATTAGTAGAAATGGAAGTTCGTGAACTTCTTTCTACTTATGACTTCCCAGGCGACGACACTCCAGTAATCCGTGGTTCTGCTCTTGCTGCGCTTAACGGTGAAGCTGGTCAATACGGCGAAGATGCTGTAGTTGCTCTTGTTGAAGCTCTTGACTCTTACATCCCAGAACCAGAACGTGCTATCGACCAAGCATTCCTTATGCCAATCGAAGACGTATTCTCAATTTCAGGTCGTGGTACAGTAGTAACTGGCCGTGTTGAAACTGGTATCGTGAAAGTAGGCGAAGAAGTTGAAATCGTTGGTATTAAAGATACAGTTAAAACAACTGTAACTGGCGTAGAAATGTTCCGTAAACTTCTTGACGAAGGTCGTGCGGGCGAGAACTGTGGTGTTCTTCTACGTGGTACTAAACGTGAAGACGTTCAACGTGGTCAAGTACTTGCTAAACCAGGTACAATCAAACCGCATACTAAATTCGACGCAGAAGTATACGTACTTTCTAAAGACGAAGGTGGCCGTCATACTCCATTCCTTAACGGTTACCGTCCACAGTTCTACTTCCGTACAACTGACGTAACTGGTGCGATCGCGCTTAAAGAAGGCGTTGAAATGGTTATGCCTGGTGACAACGTAGAAATGTCAGTAGAATTAATCCACCCAATCGCAATGGACGCTGGCTTACGCTTTGCGATCCGTGAAGGTGGCCGTACAGTTGGTGCTGGTGTAGTTTCTAAAGTAACTGCATAATCACTAAATGTGTGTAAAAAAGCGCCTCTTTGAGGCGCTTTTTTTTATGCTTATTCAATGTGATAGGGGAAATTGTCTGACAATATTTTTTAAAGCTGTCCTTTAGTGATAATTCACTGTCCTTAACTGAAATAATTACGCTTCAATAAAACCGTAATATGAACTCAAGAAAACCAATAAAAAGTTTGAGTATTTAATAACTCAAAAAGGAGTTAGGCATGAACGCTAAAGTAAAGATTACTAATCGAGCAGGTGCAAGTTTCCCTGTACGTCGCATGAATTTTGAATTTGATGCAGTACCAGAGTATTGGATGAACGGCTCAGCTGGTTTGACACATTTTATGACCGCATTATCTGCTTTATTTCCAGCGGGTGAAATGTTCTTTATTGATAGTGTGCGTGCCGTACGTAAACACCCAGCGATCGCAAACAATGAAGCCTTACAAAAAGAAATTAGTGCTTTCATTGGTCAGGAAGCCATGCATACGCAAGAGCATGAAGGCTTCAATGCTTATGCACAAAAATACGGTCATGATGTCGAAACGCTTGATAAGGCAACGGGTCGAGTTATCCAAGGCGTGCGCAAAGTCTTTGCACGTATTGGTAAACCTGTTGGTATTACTCAAGAAATGGTGGATCTAACCGCAACTACGGCACTTGAGCATTTCACTGCAACGATTGCTTCACAGTTATTGGTTAACCCACATATTCAAGCTTTAATGACAGATGAAACCATGAAAAATATGTGGTTGTGGCATGCGATTGAAGAAAATGAACATAAAGCCGTGGCTTATGATGTTTTTGAAGGTGTCTTTGGTCAGGGGATTAAGGCCTACGCACTCCGTACAGGTTCATTGATTGGCGCAATGGTGACTTTATTCTTCGTACAAAGCTACTTTGTTGCTCGTTTATTAAAAGAAGATAACAAGCTTAATTTTGAAGCATTAAAAGATATTTATACCTATGGTTATAGCCCTTCAAAAGGCATCATCACTGGTATGGGTAAAGAAATGCTGATGTATTTTAAACCTGGTTTTCACCCGAATGATTTAGATACTTCAGGTTTATTAAAAACGTGGAAAGCATATTTGGGTCTCTAATCACAGCGCTGTGGTGACTTTTTGAGAAGGGCGATGTAAATCGCTCTTTTTTTTATTCAACTTTAGAGGCAAACTTTTTATAATGCGCATACCCTAGCTATAGAAAGATAAACGAAGATGATTCGTTTGATGCAAGACGCTGATGTACAGCAGGTTTACGATATCGAGCGCCGCGTACAAAGCCATCCTTGGACCATAAAACAATTTCAAGAATCGATTGCTGCCTATCAAAGTACGGTGATTGAGCGACAAGGAAAAGTTGTAGGTTTTTGCATTTTACAACCCGTTTTAGATGAAGCAAATTTGCTGTTGATGGCGATCGATCCGAGCCAGCAAGGCAAAGGATTAGGTTTTCAATTGCTCGATGAATCTATTGCCTTACTCAAAAATAACCCCATTCAAATCTTCTTGGAAGTGCGTGAAGGTAATCAACCTGCAATCCGTTTATATGAAAAAGCTGATTTTCACCAAATCGATTTGCGAAAGAATTATTATCCAAATGCCGATGGAACACGAGAACATGCCATTATTATGGTGAAAGCTTGTAGTGATGATTTTGCAGCTTTATTTAAATAAAAGCGGTGAAGCGTGATCAGATTTAAAGAAAGCATTCGTGAATAAACGGATGCTTTTTTATTGAATATCTTTTGTTTGATCCCTTTTATTTAATAATAGGATTGTTCCAACCTGAAGGTAAGGTGGTCATCAGGGAATCCCCCAGTTGGCTGATTTCTTCTTGGGTTAGTGGTCGGTTGAGTCGACGCCATTGTCCATCAAGCAGAAGTTCCAGTGGAATGTACTGAGATTTATAATTCATTTTTTGCGAATCTGGCACCCAATAGCCCAAGTAGACATATTGCAGTCCAAGCTTTTGTGCATGCTCGATTTGTTTCAGAATGGCAAAAGTCCCTAGGGAGCGACGGCTTTCATCAGGATCAAAAAAGGTATATACCGCTGAAATACCATCATCAAGTGGATCACAGGTAGATACACTGATCAGTTGCTCATCTAACCACAGCTCTAAAAAGAAACTGTCAGTGCAGCTATTAATTAAAAATTTTTCAAATTGATCTTGGCTAGGTGGGTACATATCACCATCAGCATGCCGCTCATTAATGTAGCGTTCGTACAGCGCATAATGCTTTGCATCGGCATCTTGAGGGCGGCTAATTTTCACCGTTAAATCTTGATTCCGTTTCCACGCTTTTTTTTGCACGCTGTTCATTTGAAATTCATGAACAGGAACGCGAGAGGACAAACATTGGCGACAAAGATGACATTCAGGGCGATAGACAAAATCACCACTACGACGAAAACCCATGCGGGAAAGTTCAGATAATGTGACCACATCAATACGATGGACCGGGTCCAAAAAGACCATTCGAGCAGATTTATTTTCTAAGTAGCTACAATCATGCGGAGGCGTGATGTAGTACTGTAATTCGTTCAACAGGGACTTTGGTTGATAGGAATTCATCGTAATATCCCTCTTTTATTGTCATGCGCGCTGAGACTCGCCCATTGCGCTATTGTTTTACTTGAAAATACACTGTCCTGATACTTTTTCCAATCGATTGATGGTTGTTTAACAACATCTTGTAACGAATTAAGGTATTGTTGGCGAGAAAGTGTACTCGCACCTAAACTTAAGAGATGATCGTTGACTAATTGGCAATCAATCCATGGCAACTGATTCTCTTCCCCAATAAGCATTAAGGTGTAAAACGCCATTTTAGAGACATCTGTTCGTGTACTGAACATAGACTCACCAAAGCAGCCATGGCCAATATTGACGCCATAGAGGCCTCCGACAACAGTCTCATTTTCCCAAACTTCAATGCTATAAGCATAGCCTGCTTCAAATAGCGCAGAATATCCCTGAATGATATCTTCTGAAATCCATGTTTCATTGGCATAACTACGTGGCAGTGAACATGAGTGAATCACAGTTTCAAACGCATGATTAATGGTGATCTTAAAGTCCATTTTTTTCATGCTACGCAATAACGATTTGCTCGGATGATAGTCCTGCGGTCGAATAATGCAGCGGGGTTCAGGACACCACCAACAAATTGGATCACCTTCACTGAACCATGGGAAAAGACCGTGACTATAGGCTTCAAACAGTGTGGAAGGGGAGAGGTCAGCACCGATGCAAATTAAGCCTTCACCTTCGGGATCGCATTCAACAGGATCGGGGAAAGTAAATTTAGAAGGAGGGAGTATCGGCATGCCAAGCTTCTTATTGAGGTATACGGATTTTTATCATACATAAAAAAGCCGACCATCAGGTCGGCTAATTTTTAAAACTATTTAGCTAAGCAAATGACTTAAGCAAAAGATTATTCACCGAGTGCATCAAGGTATTTTTCAGCATCGAGTGCAGCCATACAGCCTGAACCTGCAGAAGTAATGGCTTGACGGTAAATGCTGTCGGCTATATCGCCCGCAGCAAATACACCCGGAATCGACGTTTGTGTTGCATTACCCGCAGTTCCGCTTTGAACTTGGATGTAGCCATCACGTAGGTTCAATTGACCATCAAAAATACCACTGTTTGGTTTGTGACCAATCGCCACAAACATTCCAGTGACATCAACATTTTGAGTTGAATCATCTTGCGTAGATTTAATACGTACAGAAGTTACACCTGTGTTATCGCCAATGACTTCATCCACTTGGTGATTCCAGATAATACTGATTTTACCTTCTTTTTCTTTTGCAAAAAGATGATCTTGCAGAATTTTCTCTGAACGTAAAGTATCACGACGGTGTACTAGAGTGACATGCGATGCAATGTTCGATAGATACAGCGCTTCTTCGACAGCAGTATTACCACCACCGACAACCATGACTTTTTGGTTTTTGTAGAAGAAACCATCACATGTTGCACATGCGCTTACGCCTTGACCCATAAATGCAGCTTCAGATTCAAGACCTAAATATTGTGCAGTTGCACCTGTACAAATAATTAATGCATCACAAGTGAACTCTTCCATATCGCCTTTAAGTACGAACGGACGAACATTGAGGTCAACTTCATTGATATGGTCATACACGATTTCTGTGCCAAAACGCTCAGCATGTGATTGCATTTGTTCCATTAGGGCAGGGCCAGTTAAGCCTTCTGCACCACCTGGCCAGTTGTCTACTTCTGTCGTTGTAGTCAATTGACCGCCTAATTGAATACCTGCGATGAGTGTCGGTTTCAGGTTCGCACGGGCAGCGTATACCGCAGCGCTATAACCTGCAGGACCAGAACCTAAAATAATTAGACGTGAGTGACGAGCGCTCATCCGTAGAATCCTTTTTTTATATGATAATTTGTGGAATTATACGTCAAAGTTTGAAACGATTGTGTGAGATTAAAGTCGATATTATTGATCATCGAAATCGTTTTGAGCTATATAGAATAAAGTTAACAACTATACTTAAATTATCTTGCATCTTTTTTATTGAACAGGTGCATAATAACAGGTTTAGATTCAGCTCATTTTTGTTGTGGGTAATGACAAAAACATTCATGAAGAATTGGTTACAGGAACGTATATGACAGCGGTGTCGGGTGCATATGCACAGCGCTTAATAATGACATTATTCCTTGTTTCATTTGGGATATATCTGTTCCTTGCAACAGTCACATATACGCCATTTGATCCGGGATGGATGCATTTATCCAGTGATACTCAGCAAGTTTCAAATGCCAGCGGCGTCGCAGGCGCATGGATAGCTGACTTACTATATGGATTTTTAGGTTGGGCAAGTTTGCTGATACCTGTCTATTTATTTCTCGAAGCAATTCAAGTCTGGTGGCCACGTAGTTTTCTAAACCGTCCATTTCGCTATGCTGCTCAGTTCTTTATTTTACTGGCAACTTCAAGTTTACTTTTCCTGTTTTGGAATGTTCCCGAAGATACTTTAGAAAATGCATCGGGCGGGATCATTGGCTATGAACTGGGTCAAAGTCTTCAACAAATATTAACGGTCTATGGTGCAGCAGTATTTCTCATTGCATTTTGGATCATGTTGTTCACTTTGGCCTTTGGTATCAAGTGGAATAAGACATGGGCAACCATGAAGTCCACACCGGCTTATCTCCAAGATTTGTTCTATCGCAATGTGCCTGAAGGCGACACCGCATTTGACCGTACAGTACCAACGACTAAAAAAGATAGTGCTGCTGCGCATGCATCAAAAGTGGTTGCACCAGTAACACCGGCCGACGAACATCATGCGGTCGATGTCGATCCTGTGGTACGTGATCGCGTCGCTGAACGTTTATTTGATGATATTGCCGATAAAGAATGGGCAGACAAAGAATGGAACGCACAGCATTCATCTGCGGTAGATTTGGCAGAGACTGCTACGCTATCTGATGAAGATTTTGAACATACCTTGGCGAAAGTGCATCAGCTTGAACAAGATCAACAACGTGTTGTTGCAACAGGTGAAGTTTGGCGCGCATTACATTCCAATGATGACCAACGTCATAAACAAGATATTGATGCTTTACTGAAAGCGGCAGAAGAAGAGCAGCCTGCCAATCAAACTGAATATTTCAACAAAACAGCAGATGTGCATTCGAATTCTCCGACAGAAGCGGTGCAACCTGCTAAAAAATCAGTGGATTGGGATGATGATGAAATCTTCGATGAGCTGTTAGCGGCTGTCCCGAATAGTAAAACAGCGACGGATGTGCATAGCCCATTTAATACAGCGCAAAATGAAAGTCCAACAACGCATTCAAATGAATTTGCTACAGGTGCTGCTGCCACAGTTGCAGGTTTAGGTGTAGCTGCTGCACAGATTACACCGCTGACCACACCGAAAAATATCAGTGCTGAAACCGAATTTAATGATCTTGATGATTTGCTGGTTGAAGAAGCAGAGCGAGCGATAGAACAGGCGCAGCCGGTTCGTACAACCAGTAGTTACGCGCAATCTACGCCTTTGGTTCGTGCTGAAATCAATACGCAGCCGCAGACTTTTGTATCTGATGATGAAAAAGCCTTAATCAGCTCGAATAAAGATGCTTTCCGTGAAGTGTGGCAAGAAACGGCGGGCAAACCTGAAGACATCGATTTAGATCTCGAAGATGATTTTGACTTTGATGCTCCTTTAACCGATGCCTCTGGTCGTCCAATGTCACGTGCGATGCAAGTGGCACAAAAACGCTTGGATTTACCGACTTTGCCGGGCTTGGAAATCTTAGATCCGGTTGATCCGAACAAGAAAGTCAATTTCACTGCAGAGCAATTGTCTCGCTTGTCTGAACTTTTAGAAATTAAACTGCAAGAGTTTAATGTCAAAGCCAAAGTTGTAGAAGCACAGCCGGGCCCTGTCGTGACACGTTTTGAACTAGATTTGGCACCCGGTGTCAAAGCGTCGAAAGTCACCAATATTTCACGTGACTTGGCACGCTCAATGTCTATGGCTTCTGTGCGTGTGGTGGAAGTTATTCCGGGTAAACCGTATATCGGGATTGAAGTCCCAAATAGTTCACGTGAAATGGTTCGACTTATTGAGCTGTTAGAAACGCCGGCATACCGTGATCCAAATGCCTTACTTAGTATGGCGATGGGTAAAGACATTTCCGGCAATCCTGTCTTGGCAGATTTGGCGAAAGCACCGCATATGTTGGTGGCAGGTACTACGGGTTCTGGTAAGTCAGTCGCAGTCAATGCCATGTTGTTGTCGATGTTATTGAAGTATACACCTGAGCAACTGCGTCTCATCATGATTGACCCGAAACAGTTGGAACTTGCCAATTATAACGATATTCCACATTTATTAACGCCTGTCGTAACCGACATGAAAGATGCGGTGAGTGCATTAAACTGGTGTGTCAATGAAATGGAGCGTCGTTATAAGCTGATGTCTTTGATGAAAGTGCGTAAGCTGACTGACTTTAACCGCAAAATTGAAGAAGCAATGGCCAATGGTGAAGATCTCATTGATCCAACTTGGAAGCCAGATGACTCTGCAACCCAAAGTCGTGCGCCACGTTTACAGCCGATGCCGTTGATCGTAATTGTTGCCGACGAATTTGCCGATATGATCATGCAAGTGGGTAAAAAAGCCGAAGAAATGATTACCCGTCTTGCACAAAAATCACGTGCAGCAGGGATTCATTTGCTGTTGGCGACACAGCGTCCAACCGTAGATGTAGTAACAGGTTTGATCAAAGCCAATATTCCAACCCGTGCTGCGCTACGTGTGAACAGTAAACTGGATTCACGTACTATCTTAGATGCTGGTGGTGCGGAAGACTTACTGGGTCATGGTGATATGTTGTTCCTCGGACCGGGTAAAATTGAACCTGAGCGGGTGCATGGCGCGTTTATTTCAGACGATGAAGTGAACCGTATTTGTGATGCATGGCGTGAGCGCGGTGAACCGAATTATGTCGATGAAATCCTCACGCCTTATGATGAAGAGCCGACATCTCGCGGTTTTGAAGATGGTGATGGCGGATCAGACCGTGATGCGCTGTATGATCAATGTGTTAGTTTCGTTTTGGAAACACGTAAAGCATCGACCTCATCTTTACAGCGTAAATTTAGCCTCGGTTATAACCGTGCTGCACGGATTATTGATCAGATGGAAGAAAATGGCATCGTCAGTGGGATGGGGCCAAATGGTAAACGAGATATTTTGGTCTAAGTCCTAAAACAAAAAACCTGCTTCGGCAGGTTTTTTTATTTTTAGATTGTGAACTCTTCTTGGTAGAACATGGACTGGGCCAGTTCGATAAAAGCTTTGCAGGCAGGGCTCATGAGTTTTTGATTTTTTACGGCGAGTCCAATCTGCCGTTGGGTATTTGGAAAGAGTGGACGTTTAACCACATGTGGATGTAGCGCCAACAGCTCAGCAGGCATAGCCATATCCGCAACGATAGCAATCCCTTCCTGTAAATTCACCATGTTTAAAATGGTTAACAGTTGCGACATTTGATAGGTGATTTTAGGTTGTATTTGGTGTTGTTTAAGCAGTTTTTCGACATGGGACTGGCTGCCTGCACGGGTCATAATAAAGGGGTAGTTTTGTAGGTCTTGGATATTTAAATGACTGTGTTTGGAAACTGAATAACTATCTGGAATCAAGGCAATGAAAATATCTTGGATTAAGGGGAAGGTGAACAGTTGCGGCTTAGGGAGTACGGCAAAACCCACATCAATTTGACGTTCAGAAATCCAACGAGACACTTCTGCATCGGTGCCTTCCTCGACATAGATCTCAATATGCGGATAACGTTCTCGATACGCCTTTAATAGCTCTGGAAGCAGATGAATCGAACTAGAAGAACCAAAAGAACCAATTCTCAGTGTTCCTTGTTGAATACCATGTGCGGCATGCACTTCTTGTTGCATGATTTGTGCGGTATTGATGACTTCTTTGGCATGTAGCAATAACTGCTGACCAATGTGGGTCAGGCTTATTTCGCCTTGCTCACGGCTAAATAAGCTGACATTCCAATGTTGCTCTAAACACTTTAATGCATGAGAGACAGCCGACTGAGTAATTCCCAGTTGCCGAGCAGCGAGAGTAAAGCTTTGTTGTTCTGCGACTTTAATAAAAATTTCAAGCTGAGAAAATGTCATTGCCATGAGTAATTGCTCATTTTGTTATGAGTCTAGATGAGGATTATATTGTGCTACATAAATGGTTAAAGATGAAATAGCTTGTTTATTTCAAGGCGTACAGCATGAATATCGTCGTCGCATTGTTTCCCCTCGTTGCATTAATAGCGATGGGCTATATCCTTAAATACACACAGTTTGTTCAGGATGAATTTTGGGCAAATTCAGAAAAACTCAATTACTACGTTTTATTTCCTGTGCTGCTATTTTTGAATGTATCAGCCGTGCAATTGGATATGAACACTGTTTCACGAATGTTGACAGTACTGGTTGCGGGCACCTGTTTGATCAGCATCGTGTTGTGGGGGATCAAGCAGTTTATGCATATCCCCGTGCAGCGTTTTGGCGTGTATATCCAAAGTCATATTCGTTTTAATACCTATATTGGCTTGTCATTAATGGGGGCGCTGTTTGGCTCAGAAGGCATGCAAATGTTTGCCATGTTAATTGCCGTTGCTGTGCCCTTAGTTAATATTATTTCAGTATTGGCTTTTTCAAATTTAAGTGTGAAGCAATTGGGGCAGACCTGTCAGTCCATCGCAAAAAATCCCTTAATTTTAGGCTGTGTGGCAGGGGTATTGTTTAATTTATCAGGCTTGAGTCTGTTTAAAGGCTTACCTGAATTATTAAAAATATTGGCAGCCATGAGTTTACCGCTCGGACTACTTTCCGTTGGGGCAGCATTACAGTTTCAGCAAATGCGCGCCGATCTACGTCGTTTAAGTTTAAATACGATAGGGCGTCTCATGTTAATGCCATGTATGGCTTATCTATTGAGTACATGGATGGGTTTGACTGATTTTGAACGGATGATTTTAGTGGTCTTTTTTGCTTTGCCGACGGCATCATCGTCCTATATTTTGACACGCTATTATCAGGGCGATTCACAACTGATGGCGGCGATTATTAGTGTGCAAACCATTGGTTTTGGCTTGATGTTTCCATTGCTCATGTTGACCGTGCATTGATTATGATGATATTCAATAACGCCGGTATTAAATAAGATAAAAAAGCCCGCATCATGCGGGCTTTTTTTTCGGTACTCGAAATTAAGCAAATTTTGCCAATACTTCGAGGAAACCTGCGCTTTGACGTGGATATTGAGCAATCACGTCATGAATACGCTGACCTTCAGGATTAGTTGCGTTCACATCACGGCCATCGGCAACGAATTGAGTCAAAAGACGCTCATAGTCATTTGGACGCATATGTTTGAAAGCATGGTAAAGCACGTGAAAGTCGCCATTCACTCCTTCAGGAGGAAGCTGAGTAAGGTAGGCAAATACACGCTCATCTGACCATTCTTCGTTGAACGTTGCTGGCTGAGATAATGCCATCGCAATCTCCTTGCTGGTTTAAAAATACAAAAAGGCAAAAATGAGTACGCAAGTAAAATGGTTTTATTCGCCATCTCTAAGTTAAGCGACTCATTTTATGGTTGGATCAAAAGTTATTTTTTGTTATCCCGTTTACTCGAAGCAAAGCTTTTGATCTAACAAAGGAATAAAACTAATCCAGCCCACTCGAAGCAAAGCTTCTCGTCTTGCGGCTGGGTAAAGCAGCGCTTTACTGATCCAGCCTCACATTTTGCCTTGATTCAATTTACTTGGCTAATCAGAATTCAGATTAACGTTCTTCAGGCAAATTGATATTCATTTCAAGCATTTCAATATTCGCTTCAGAACGAACAGACATTTGAATATGTTGCTCATCTACACCACGAACATAGCGGTTTACCACTTGCATGATTTCTTTTTTCATCATGTCAATCTTGTCTTGGCTAAGGCGTTTACCTAAACCATTCTCAGATGCCACGATGACTTTTAAACGGTCTTTTGCCGTTTGTGCGCTTGACGGTTTCTCGTCGCTGCTAAAAAGTTTGCTCCAGAATCCTGCCATGATTACGCTCCAAATAGACGTGCTAACCAACCCTTAGGTTTTACCGTAATGTGACGGTAAGGGCGCTCTTCACCAAGGAAACGCGCAACAAGGTCATCATACGCTTGGCCAGCCGCTTCTTCTGTAAACAGAATCACTGGTTTACCTTCGTTCGATGCTTGTAGAACGCTTTTACATTCAGGAATAACACCTAAAGTCGGTACGCGTAAAATATCTTTTGAAATGTCATCAATCGTCAACATCTCTTGTTTATCCGCACGTTCTGGATTGAAACGTGTAATACAGAGATGCTTACGGATACGACCTTCGTTTTGTTCTACTTTTTTGGTTTTGCTGTCGAGCATACCAATAATACGGTCAGAGTCACGTACCGAAGAAATTTCTGGGTTCGTCACAATGATCGCTTCATCAGCATGATACATTGCTAAAATTGCACCACGTTCGATACCCGCAGGTGAGTCACAAATAATGTAATCAAACTCTTGAGAAAGTTCGTCCATTACACGTGCTACACCTTCATCTGTTAACGCGTCTTTATCACGTGTTTGAGATGCTGGCAAAATGTAGAGATTTTCAATATCTTTATCGCGAATAAGCGCTTGTTGTAATCGAGCTTCGTTATTCAATACGTTTACAAAGTCATATACAACGCGGCGTTCACAGCCCATGATCAAGTCAAGGTTACGTAAACCCACATCAAAGTCGATCACAACAGTTTTGTGGCCGCGAAGGGCTAAACCTGTTGCAAAAGATGCGCTTGTAGTTGTTTTACCTACGCCACCTTTACCTGATGTTACGACAACAATTTTCGCCACCGAATCCACTCCTGTTATGGTTTAAATCCCCTTTTTTAATTAGGGGTTTGGTGATTATTTATACATTAAAATTGCAAAGCTTCAAATACTAGCTCTTGCTGGTCATTCAAATAAATATGTACTGGCTGTTTGACCACATGAAGTGGAATATCATCAGCGACACAGTAAGTCCCTGCAATTGAAACCAATTCAGCTTCTAATGAATGGCAGAAAATACGTGCAGCCGTGTTCCCACCAGCTCCGGCAATGACTCTACCACGAGCACTACCATAAATATGTATATTTCCTGAAGCAATTACTTCTGAACCACTATTAATCCCAGCATTAATAATGATATCGCCATGGTCTTGAACTAAACATTGACCTGTACGCAAAATTTCATTGTGATACGACGTAGCATGACGAATGGTCGGTACTTCGACTGCAGCAATTTTATCTTCGGTTTTTTCTTCTGCAGGCGCGGGTTCTTCAACCACTTGTTCGCGTGTCGGTTTAACTTGTTGTAGTTTGCGATCCGCAGGAACTACGGGAAATTGGATAGCACGTGCTTGGTCCGATAGCGGACCTTCAGTGACACCAATCGGTTGAATTTCAATACTAATAAGTAGTTGAATCAGTGCAATTAGTTCTTGATCAACCGTACTTTCAATCACGGCTAATGTTCCGGGTGGAAAAGCCTTTTGGAACATTGGAGTAAGTTGCTGGCGGATCGCATCATGATCATTGGTATCGAGGTGAATGCGAATCGCATTGACCATTTTGCCTTTTATCCGTATATCAGCCATATTGAATCCTTGAGACTTCTAACTATTACTTTTGTGCCGAAGTAGTTATGTTGTAAATAGAGCAAATCCTAGAACAATTTGCATGAATACTCTAGCGGAGTTCGCAATTATTTTTGACTAAGTGTTTATTCTGTAGCTTGGTCCTGTTCCTGCATAATCTGCTGCCACTGTTTTACTTTCACTTGCTTACGAATAGCCTCTAGACTTTCAAAAACCGCAGAGCGAACCAACTCATCCAGCTGGACATTATTTTCGATTTCAATACGGCTAACACGCTGTGAAATGTCTAAGTATAGATTGGGTTTTTGAGCCGTAGATGTATTGGGATAAGCCAATGGGGAAATTAAACCTTGGGTAATATTTTCACCCAAACGTTGCCCGATACTTTGAATCTGCTGTTCAATGCGGCTGCCAACGATTGGCACTAAGCGCAATAGCTGCGTGAGTTCTGGAGTGTCTTCGATGGCCTGACTGACGATTTGTCCGACATTTTTGGCGATCAATTCACGTTCAGTACGTAGCTCTTTGCTTAAATTTTCTTGCAAAATCTCAGCTAAAACTTGGGTGAACATCTCACGGTGATGCTGCACAAGATTACTAATTAGGTCTTTATGGGTTGTACTGGTATTGAGCTCATGCTTAACACCATCTAACACGGTAAGTACTACTCGATCAGACAGTTCTTCCATCACGACTCGATAGTAGAACAATGCCTTTTTCTGCCATGCAGAAGGCACGATTTGATAGCCCATTTCATACAGTCGATAAGCAATAATGCCCGCACGAAATAAACGCAGGAAACGTAAATGCGGCACAATGGCTAAAATTTCGTACCAATGAATAAACGGGAAGAAGAACCAGCGCTGATGGTGCTTGTTGATGATAGCGATAGCCCAACGTACCAACAGTTCGACTATCAAAAAGATAATAAACCACGCTTCGGTGGTAATGACCCACGGATGCAAATGTTCACGGTAAAAACTCAGCACATCGGGCAGGTGGATATTGTTAAAGAACCAACTGCCAAGATTGCTCATGAGGAAAAAGTTCATGCACAGGCAGAACAAGTTAAAAACAATAATAAACACCATGAAAATGTCATAAATCAAAAACAGTTTGAATGACCAACTGTTTGGATTGACATGATGATATTTAGATTTCTTGTTTTGCGGCATGCTGTTCTGCGACATAAAACTTCTTCTTAATTATTCAGTAACTGAGTATTTAGCTTTCATACGAGTAATGAGTTGGTCTTTCTCCGTCCACAGCTCATCTACCCAATGCTGAAATTTTTCACGGAATTCTGCATCATCTTCATAGTTGCCGCCATGCACCCAAGTAGGAATTTCAATTTTACGCAAATCCACGGCTATGCGTGGAACTTCACCGAGCCAAAATTCACCATAACCTGGTGCGCCATTTGGATAGACGATGGTCATATCTACGAGGGCATCGACTTGATCCCCTAAAATATTGAGTGCCAGTGCCAAACCACCTGCTTTTGGTTTAAGAAGATTTTGATACGGCGATTGCTGCTGTGCATGTTTTTCAGGGGTAAAGCGAGTGCCTTCCAAATAGTTCAGCAGGGTAAAAGGCTGGCTCAATAACTGTTCACAAGATTTACGCGCTTCTTCCATATCTCGATATTTAAGTTCAGGATTTTTCGCGATTTGTTCTTTGCTATGACGTTTCATCATTGGGAAGCCTAAAATTTTAAAAGCTTGTCCCACAAATGGAATGAAAATGAGCTCCCATTTGGTAAAGAAACGCGTCAGAGGCATACGGGTTAAACCAAAATATTGGTTGACTGTCGTATCGACCCAACTTTGATGATTACAGGTCATGAGATAGCGACCCTGCAAATTTAAGTCGAGGCCTTCATCGATGGTAATGTCCCATTCGGTATTAGGCAGAACATGGTCAATCAGCCAGTTATTGACGGTGAGCCAACTGTTGGTGATTTTAATGTTGGTTTCATCGACCTTTTTTGATTTTTTAAAGAGTTTGGTCAGACCAAGGGCTAAAACAGGAGGACCATGGAAAAAAGTACTGCCTGTCATAACGGAACCGACGGTAAGTCCTTTGCTAATTTTTTTTAGTGTCGGTTGCTTATTTGTTTGAGATGACATATAAAAAGTCCTAGCGGAAATTGTCCAAATAATGATTGATTCTAGTAAATATAGTTCGAGTTGATTAAATAAAAAAGGGCATCTGCTGAACTGTGAAGAAATTGTGATGGAATTAACAAATAAATCTCGTATTCATATTACAAATTGTAACTAAACGTTTTATTATTAACAAAAAATCAATGGTTCAGCCATTTGTTTTACTTCATCATTTCAACCATACAACAAAACACAAAGAAGGAGGCATGCAATGCGTGCACTAGTAATTTCGGCAGTAGTTGGGGCAATGGCACTTACTGGTTGTCAAAACATGGAATATGACAAAGCAGCAATCGGTACTGGTCTAGGTGCTCTTTTAGGCGCTGGTATTGCTTATTCTAATGCTGATAAAGACAAAATGGGTCAAGCAGCTGCAATTGGTGCTGTAGTTGGTGGTGGTGCAGGTCTTCTTCTTGATAAGAAAGAAAAACGTCTTAAACAAGAATTGGCTGGTACTGGTGTTGACGTAGGTCGTAATCCAGATGGTTCGATCAACCTTGTTATGCCATCAGTAACTTTCGCAACTAACTCTTCAACTATTCAATCTCAGTTCCAATCTGCGTTGAATGACGTTGCTAAAGTATTGCGTGAAGACGGTACTGCAAACAAACTTGCAATCGTTGTACACGGTCACACAGATAACACAGGTTCTGATGCGATCAACAACCCACTTTCTCAAAACCGTGCAAACTCAGTGAAAAACTACCTAGCGTCTCAAGGTATTTCTTCAACTCGTATTACTGCACGTGGTTACGGTTCAACTTCTCCAGTAGCGGATAACTCAACTGCTGCAGGTCGTGAACAAAACCGTCGCGTAGAAATCTCAGTTTACGAAACTAAATAAGTTTTAGTTCGAAACGAAAGGCCACCCTCGGGTGGCTTTTTTTATGGCATTTTTAATGACCGATAAAATACATTTTGCATTAGGCAAGATCGTTTCAGATGACTATAATCATCCTCGAATTAATAAGAGGAAAGACTATGTCACTGGCAAGTCAGTTGAACGACAAGCAACTTGAAGCAATGAAATACACTCAAGGACCCTTGTTAGTACTTGCAGGGGCAGGTTCAGGCAAAACATCGGTGATTACCCGTAAAATTGCCTATCTGGTGAAGCATTGTGGTATTCCTGCGCACCGTATCACCGCAATGACCTTTACCAACAAAGCTGCGCGTGAAATGAAAGAGCGTGTGACGAAGCTGATGAGTCGTGAAGAGGCAAAAGGGCTGTCGGTTTCTACATTCCATAACTTCGGGCTAAACATGCTTCGTTTGGAATTAAAAAATACACCGTTAAAAAATAACTTTTCTATTTTAGATGCAGATGACTGCAAACGCATTTTGATGGATTTAATGCATCGTGACAATTTGTCGGGTGCAGAAAGTAAAGAGCTGATTGCCAAAGCCATGAAAATGATTTCAGATTGGAAAAACGATCTGATTCCACCTGAGCAAGCGCACACCACTTGTGAAACAGCAGAAGATGTTCAATTTGCGCATTTGTATCAACTGTATGAGCGTAATTTACGTGCCTACAATGCTGTGGATTTTGATGATTTGATTGTCATGCCGACGCGCTTATTACAAGAAAATGCAGAAGTGCGTGATCGTTGGCAAAATCGAATCCGCTATTTATTGGTCGACGAATATCAAGATACCAACACCGCGCAATATATCTTGGTGAAATTACTCGTGGGTGTCATGGGACAGTTCACCGCGGTAGGTGATGATGACCAATCGATTTATGCATGGCGTGGTGCTAAGCCTGAGAATATGGCTTTATTGAAGGAAGATTTCCGTAATCTGAAAGTGATTAAACTTGAGCAAAACTATCGCTCGACCAGTCGTATTTTAAAAGCAGCAAATACCGTTATTGGCAATAACCCACATATTTTCGATAAAAAGCTCTGGTCAGATAAAGGCCACGGTGAAGTGATCCGCGTGATTACTTGTCGTAATGACGATGATGAATCAGAACGCGTCGTAAAAGACTTGATCACGCATAAGCTGATGAACGGTAAAAACTGGAAAGACTACGCCATTTTATATCGTGGTAATTTCCAAGCGCGCGCTCTTGAGACACAGCTCCGCCAAATGCAGATCCCGTATAAATTATCGGGTGGTCAGTCTTTCTTCGCTCGTGCTGAAATTAAGGACTTGATGAGCTATTTACGTTTGATCATCAACCCTGAAGATGACAGTGCATTCTTACGAATTATCAATACACCAAAACGTGCGATTGGCCCTGTGACTTTGGAAAAGCTTGGTCTATTTGCGCAGGAAAGTAATTTATCCTTACTCAGTGCAGCAGGCGACCAGCGCTTAAGTATGGCGATTCCGAAAAAAGCCACAACCCAATTGGCCGAATTTGCGGACTTTATTTCGACCTTTACCCGTGAATTGTTAGAAGATGATGAGCCTGTTCCGATCATTCGTCGCATGATGATAGAAGCGGGTTATATCGACTATGTGAAAGAGTCGGCAGCAACGCCAGCACAGGAAAAAACCAAACTCGATAATATTGAAGTGCTGTATAGCAGTATTCAAAGTTTGATTAACCGTGCAGAAGATGTAGATGAAAAGAACATTGAAAGTGTGATTCGTAAAATGGTGTTGCTCGATATGTTAGAACAGCAACAAGAAGAAGAAGACACTGATAAAGTCAATTTGTTAACACTCCATGCGTCGAAAGGTCTGGAATTTCCATTTGTTTATTTGATTGGTCTAGAAGAAGAAATTCTGCCGCATAAGAACTCCATTGCTGCCGACACGGTCGAGGAAGAACGTCGACTGATGTACGTGGGGATTACTCGTGCACGTCAAGGTTTAACCATGACTTTGGCTGAGCAACGTAAAGCCGGTGGGCAAATGCGACAAATGACGCCTAGCCGTTTCTTGGATGAACTACCACAAGATGAATTGGAGTGGTTAGGACGCAAGAAAAAGCTAGCAGGGGATATCGATCCTAAACAGCAAGCACAGCATTATTTAGAAAATTTACGTGCGCTGATTAAGCGTTAAAGCTTAAAGCGTAGATTATTTTTATTTTTTGAAAATTCGTTTTATTGAAACAGGAATGAACCATGAAAGTTCAAGTTAAAGTTCTCGACACACGTTTAGGTACAGAATGGCCAATGCCAACTTATGCAACAGCAGGTTCGGCAGGCCTTGATCTACGTGCATGTGTAGAAGAGACTACCGTGATTGAGCCGGGTCAAACTGTTCTGGTAAAAACAGGCCTATCGATTTATATCGAAGACACTAACTTTGCAGGTTTAATTTTGCCGCGTTCAGGCTTAGGTCATAAACACGGAATCGTGTTGGGTAACTTGGTCGGTTTGATTGACTCAGACTACCAAGGTGAATTGATGGTATCTGTTTGGAACCGTAGCCAAACGGCATTTAGCCTAGAGCCGGGTGAGCGTTTAGCACAATATGTTTTAGTGCCAGTTGTACAAGCTCAGTTTGATATTGTGGATGAGTTTGAAGCCACTGAACGTGGTGCAGGCGGTTTTGGTCATACAGGTAAAAACTAATCAGCGCTAAACATATTGCTGCAGTGCGTTGACAAGTAACATGCCTGCAATCAAGTAGCTAATAAAAAACCATCCTCGTGATGGTTTTTTATTTAAATTTTAAATTTATTCATAATATCTAGATTTTTATCGTGAAAGATTATGGTGCCTACCAGAGAGTGTTGAATTCTGATGAACTTAATACGTTTATACTTTTGAATGACATGAATATCTGAATCAATGATGAGTGATTTTATTTTGATCAATTTACTATATGTGTACAGAGTGGATTTTGAATATAAAAAATCTTGGAAAAGTAAAAATTTAATTAGATAAAAGAAAATAAGCAAGTTAATTAAATGTAACTCAAAGATTTATTTATGAAAATAATCTTGAAAACAAGAAGTAATGTTAGATTGTTGTCAGATTTTTGGTCAGTGCTTAAATATTATTAATTGATTGTTAACTAAATTTGTTATAAAAAAGCTACACTTTTTTTCAGGATTTTATCCTTTAATTAAAAGCTTAAATTCTCATGAGAATTTTAGATTTTTTAATTAATAAAGATGTAATTAGAAGAACATAGTATGGGTTCACTGTTTAGTCACTTTCCGCAACATATTTTTCGTGCATATGACATTCGCGGGAAAATATCGCTCTTAAATGCTGATTTAGTTCAGTCAATTGCTTGTGGCTTAGTCAAACAATATTTAGATGTAGGGCAAAAGAGACTTGCCATTGGCTATGATGCGCGTTTAACCAGTCCAACCTATGCAAAAATAATTCAAAAAGTCTGCCATGATGCTGGCCTTGAAGCGGAAATTATTGGCTGCTGCTCAAGCCCGATGTTGTATTTTATTGCGGGACAATTTCAAGGCAATGGCATTATGGTGACGGCGAGCCATAATCCAAAATCAGATAATGGTATCAAGTGGATTATCAAAGGTGAGCCACCTTGTCCGGAGATGATTCAACACGTTGCAGTCGAAGCACGAAATTGTTTTTCATCGGAACGCGTGCACTTGATGACTGAACTTGAGCCACACGAAATCAAACCTGAATATTGTTTGGCCTATCAGAAATTTATTTTAGATGACATTCATTTACAGCAACCGCTTAAAGTTGTGATCGATGGCATGCATGGTTCAGCTGGGCATTGTGCAGCCTTATTATTAAACAAATTAGGCTCTGATGTTTTGGCATTACGTTGCCAAGCTGATGGCCATTTCCCTGATCATGCTCCAGATCCATCACAGCTCAAACATTTAACTCACCTTCGCCAAGCCATACAGTTGCAAAAGGCCGATATTGGTATTGCGTTAGATGGTGATGGTGATCGTTTAGTACTGATTGATGAAACTGGCAAAGTGGTTTCTGCAGATCGATTATTATGTTTATTTGCTGAAATTTGTTTGACTCAAAAACCACATGCAGAAGTGGTATTTGATGTGAAATGTTCAACGATGATTCGCGATACTGTGTGTGATCTAGAAGCACAGCCTGTGATGATTCGAACAGGTAGTAGTTTCTTGCGAAAATATATTTCCCAATCTAAAGGCAAAGCGGTTTTTGGTGGTGAATACGCAGGGCATTATGTTTTTAATGATGGTCGTGGTGGTGGCTATGACGATGGTCTATATGCTGCTTTAAGGGTCTTAGAATATATTCAAGCTCAGGGACTGACATTGTCACAAGCTTTGGCGAAATATCCAGAGCGCTTTAGTACCGAAGATTTATATGTCAGTACGCATCAGCATGATCCAGCGGAAGTTTTAAAGCAGGTTGAAGCTAATTCTGCGCGAATTCCGGCACAAATCAGTAAAATTGATGGAATACGCCTTGATTTTGATGATGGATTTGGCATCATTCGAGCATCGAATACAGGTGAGTATTTCACTTTACGCTTTGATGCCAACTCATCAGCACGCTTAAAAGAAATACGAGATCTGTTTGTTTCCATGTTAGTTGAGCACTATCCAGACATTGCTCATGACATTCCAGATGCTCAATAAGGAGAGGCAAATGCCACATCAACATACTGGCATCGACAAAGCACAAATCCTGACGGAAGCTTTGCCGTATATTCAACGTTTTGCGGGTAAGACGCTGGTAGTGAAGTATGGTGGTAATGCCATGACCGATCCTGAGCTTGAGAGCTCATTTGCACGTGATATCGTACTGCTGAAAACGGTTGGTTTAAATCCGATTGTGGTACATGGCGGTGGTCCACAAGTGGATTCATTCCTCAAACAATTAGGCCGTGAGTCTGATCGTATCGACGGTATGCGCGTGACTGATCCTGCAACGATGGAAGTTGTCGAGATGGTCTTGGGCGGCAGCGTGAACAAATCGATTGTGAACTTAATCAATAAACACGGTGGCCGTGCGATTGGTTTAACCGGTAAAGATGGTAATTTGATCCGTGCGCAAAAATTATTGATGGAAAAAACTGCCGAAGATGGTTCAGTAAAACAGATTGATTTAGGTCTAGTTGGCGAAGTGGTTGGTGTGAAAACTGACGTACTTGAAATGTTTACCCAAAGCGATTTTATTCCTGTGATTGCACCATTAGGTGTAGACGAAGACGGCAATACCTATAACATCAATGCTGACTTGGTTGCAGGTAAAGTGGCGGAAGCATTGGGTGCGGAAAAGCTAATTCTATTGACCAATATCACGGGTGTTTTAGACGAAAATAAAAATCTGCTGACTGGGTTAACCACCCAAGAAGTCGATCGTTTGATTGAAACTGGCGTGATCTATGGCGGCATGATTCCGAAAGTTGGCTGTGCATTAGATGCAGTCAAAGGCGGCGTAATCAGCGCGCATATCGTTGATGGTCGTGTACCTCATGCAACATTACTTGAAATCTTTACAGATCATGGTGTGGGGACTTTAATCACCAATCGAACCAATGTGAAAAAAGCTTAAGATACTTAGCATTTTTTGATATAAAAAAGCCTCTTTTGAGGCTTTTTTATTATTTATCAGTTGGCTAAGTGACATTTGAAAAGATCAAATAATGTATTTGCCCTGTTGGATTATAAAAACTCTTACAATGGCGCCGATTTTAGATTTACAACAACTAAAACTGTCATGCACAATAGAGAAATCATAGATTTACTGCTGAAATGATCGATATGTGCCAGCTGCTCGGAATGAATTGTGCGACTCCTACCGATATTACTTTTTCGTTTCGGGGATTTTCGCAGCGAGCAGGAATTACCTCAGATCATTGTGATGGCTTTGGTATCGCTTTTTTTGAAGATAAAGCATGTCGTTTATTTGTCGACAATCAATCTGCTGTAGAGTCTCCGATTGCTGAGCTGATCCGAAACTACCCGATTAAATCTCGCAATGTGATTGCACACATTCGTAAAGCGACACAAGGCAAAATTAATCTTGAAAACTCACATCCATTTAGTCGTGAATTGTGGGGCAGACAGTGGATTTTTGCACATAATGGCGACCTACATGGCTTTCAGCCTGAGCTCACGGGGCGCTTCAACCCCGTCGGCAATACCGACAGTGAATTGGCCTTTTGCTATTTGCTCGAGCAAATGGTAAAACGTTTTGGTTATACCGAACCTACACTCGATCAGGTGTTTGATCTGTTATTAGAAATTTCTCCGAAAATTGCAGAACATGGCACCTTTAATTTTTGTTTGTCGAATGGGCAGGCGCTATTTAGTTATGCGATTACCAAGCTGCATTGGTTGGTTCGAGAGTTCCCATTTCAACCTGCACAGTTGATTGATATTGATGTTGAAGTCGATTTTAGTGAAGTCACCACGCCTGAAGACCGTGTTGCCGTGATTACCACTGAACCCCTAACGCAAAACGAAGTTTGGACAGCATTTGAGCCGGGTGAAATGATTTTATTTCAACATGGCCGTCCGATACGTGCTGCAAAGACGGTTGTTGAACGTTTAGAACGTGAGCGGCTGGACCCATCTTTAAAACGCGTCACGCGTGCAGATCAGTATTAATTTTGAATGAAAGATATTCATTATAAAAATGAATATCTTACACTTTATTGAATTAAGGGTATTTTCTAAGATATTGAATTGATTAAAAAATATCTTAGCTTTATGCTCGGGATTAAATAAATTAACATAATAAAAACAATTGATTACATTATAAATGGCAGTATTTCAATTAAAACCAACCTTTTTACTTCATTTTTATTTAAGTCCTTTAATTATATGATGAAATTTACGTGATAAGTCCTTCATATTTATAGGTGGTCGTAATGAAAATGAAATGGGTTCCAGAATACAATACTGGTATCGATGTGATTGACGATCAACACAAACGGATTCTTGACTACATCAATGAAATTGATGGCATTGACGCAAATACAGATCGTGATCGTGTAAAACAAATTTTGGAAAACATTATTGATTACACTCAATCACATTTTACCTTCGAAGAATCTTTACAAGAAGAAGCGGGTTATAAATATCGTGTGCCGCATAAACGTGTACATGATTTATTTATTAAAAAAATTGAATCTTATCGCGACCGTTTTGAAATGGGACATGCGATTGAAAATGAATTACATGAAGTGCTTTCAAAATGGCTGATTAACCATATTCAGCATGATGATGCTGATTATGTTGGTGCGGTTAAAGAAAATATGATGGGTATCATCAAAGAAAAAGAAAAGAAAAAAGGCAAAAATTGGTTTGCACGTTTCTTTTCATAACCCCAAAAATGAAATAAAAACAATTAAATTCTTATAATATCATTTGCGCAGCAAATCACCTTTAAGGTGGTTTGCTTTTTGTTTTTGATTTTCAAGGCACGGCAAGGCAAAATAGCGCTAGAATTTTCAAAGGAATTTGTCATGCAGGACAATGCGATGTCGAAATGGTTATCGCCACTGATGGCGTTCTGTTTATCTTTTATCATTATTGCAACTTTAGCACCGGTAACAGGTATTCAAATTGAACGTCAGCTAGATTTCTGGCTGTTGTGGCTAGGTACAATGCTTATTTTAGCTTTACCGCTATGTTATTTGGAGATTGCGTTAGCAAAACGTTCAAAAATTACAGCAGTTCAAGCACTGTCTTCGCTAACACGTGATGCGGATGCTTCACCCAAATGGCGTATAGTCGGTTGGCTTGCCGTAGTATTTATTCCATTTTTAGCAGGTGCCATGCTTTCAGCCGCGTCGCAATATGTGGCAATTTTTACAGCTAATGGCTTTGCCTATAGCATTATTTTGGCTGTCCTTGCGGTCATTGCATTTGCATTGTCGTTTGTACCACGCCAATTTTTAGTGATTTTGACCGCTATTGGTGTGATTGCTGCAGTAGTCTTAGCGAATGTTATGGGAACGGCATTGCCAGAATGGAAAATGACTACACTCGAATTTAGTGAGTGGGGCAATGCAACTGTTTTGGCGCTCGTAGCAAGTGGTTTGGGGATGGGCTTGTACTGGCAGTCAAGTTTGCCAGCCGTGAAGCAACAAGAGATTGCAAGCAAAACGGTATTTCCAATTTGGATCGCTCAACTCTTGGCAGTGATTGCTTTTGCTTTTTTCGCAGCAAAAACACAAGTACCTGCTTTAGCATTGGTTGTGGGTTTGGTTGCTGCTTCAGCATTGCTGATTCAAATGGCACGTGAACAATTACAACAACGCCAATTGGCCGTAATGGTGCAATGGGCGATTTTATTGGTTGCGGTTTTTGTATGGGCACTGAGCACTGTTGTTCCAGTATTTAATATTGCCTTGTTGATTTGGGGCTTAATTATTTGTCTGATTTATGCGATTTTCGCAGGTTGGATTATGAAGATTAGTCATCTACGTAAGTCAATGAACTTCAGTCATGAAGCTTTCTATAATATTTGGCGTATTGCCGTACGAATCGTCTTACCCTTGTCGATAGTATTGGCATTAGTAGCTGTAGTTGGGCAGTTATTCTAATGACCGCTCAGTTACAAGTGTGGGTGGCTTATGCAGGCGTTGAACAGCAGATATTAATTCCGCTGAGCTTTAACCCCGGTATGACTGCTGAAGATGCCATTATGCAAAGTGGTATTCGACAGCAAGTTGAATTACCCGAAGAGTTAACCCTTGGAATCTTCGGGGCACGTTTAAGCGATGCTTCTCAGTTACTTGAAGCAGGTGATCGCGTCGAAATCTATCGTGCATTAACCATTAATCCGAAAGATATTCGTCGTAATCGCGCCAAGAAAAATCCCGTCGGCCGTTATTGTCGAGGCAATCGTTTCAAGCAATTGTACTTATAAAAAAAACCCCTAAATTTAGGGGTTTATTTTTATCTTAAAGCGACTATAGTGGTGGCGCAGTTAAAATCGCTTCTTTAGAACCTGGTAAGCCCGGTTGAGACTCTGGAATGGTTTCTAAGCCTTCAGTTTTTTGAACGATACCGTTTTGGTCAAAGAAGATTTTTAAGTGTTGACCATGTGCAGCAGGAATCTTGGCTTTTTTAGCATATGTTCCTGGGGTATACTTATAAATGTAGTCCCAACGTAACGGATTCATTGGATCGGCAACAGTTGGACTACCTAGCAAAAAGCGAACTTGTTGGTGGCTCATTCCCACTTGAATTTTAGCCGCTTGTGCTTGAGTTAAAGGTGTACCTTGTGGAATATCAACTTTATAAACGCCCAAGGTTGAACAGCCTACGAGCAATGAAGTGACGAATAACGTCAGCATGATTTTTTGCATTTTGCTAAACTATCCCAAATTAATTATGATGCATTTGATCCAAGGATAGATCATACTGCATCTAAACTTTGTTGCATATTCCAACTTTAATTTTGTTGAGAGACCTTTTTTCATGCCTATTTCAAATCAAGATTTACGTAAAGCTGGACTTAAAGTTACACTTCCACGAATTAAAATATTGGAATTGCTTGAAAATTCAAGACAACATCACTTAAGCGCAGAAGATATTTATAAGACTTTACTTGAACAGGGTGAAGATGTGGGTTTAGCAACTGTGTATCGCGTGTTAACACAGTTTGAAGCTGCAGGTATTATTCAACGCCATCATTTTGAAAACAATCATTCTGTTTTTGAGATTATGCAAGAAGATCACCATGACCATATTGTGTGTCAAAACTGCAATAAAGTGGTGGAATTTACTAATGATGTGATTGAGCATGAGCAACATCAAGTGGCAGAAAAATTTGGTTTCCAACTTACAGGTCACTCATTAAATCTTTATGGCTATTGTGATGCGCCTGAATGCCAAGAAGCATATCGTAAAAAATAATTCGATGCGGATGAGAATGAATAAAAAACAGACTTCATATGAAGTCTGTTTTTTATTTCCGAAAGCATCATGCAGAATTAATGTTGACCATCAAAGGTAATATTTGAATTTGCACGCAGTAAATGCTCACCGCCTTCTTCAGACAATTTAATTTGTAGACGCAGGTCGTTCGGTGAGTCGGCATGTTTTAGCGCATCTTTGTAGCTAATTTGCTTGGCTTTATAAAGGTCATATAAGGCTTGGTCAAAGGTTTGCATACCTAGTTCACGAGAGCGCTTCATCAGGTCTTTAATTTCGTGCACTTCACCCTTACGGATTAAGTCTGAAATTAAAGGTGAGTTGATCAAAATCTCAATGGCAGCACGACGTGAATTACCATCAATGGTTGGAATCAACTGCTGCGCAACCATTGCTTTTAAGTTCAAAGATAAGTCCATGAATAGCTGACTATGACGATCTGCTTCAAAGAAGTGAATGATACGATCGATGGCCTGGTTGGCGTTGTTGGCATGCAGTGTTGCAAAAACCAAGTGACCGGTTTCAGCAAAGGCAATCGCATAGTCCATAGTTTCTCGTGAACGAATCTCACCAATCAGAATCACGTCAGGTGCCTGACGTAGCGTATTTTTTAAGGCAACTTCGAAAGAGTCGGTATCAATACCCACTTCACGTTGGGTAATGATACAGCCTCGGTGTTGGTGTACAAATTCAATCGGGTCTTCAATTGTAATGATATGACCTTTGCTATTTTCATTACGATAGCCAATCAAAGATGCCAAAGAGGTTGATTTACCTGTACCCGTTGCACCTACGAAAATGATAATGCCACGCTTGGTCATCGCTAATTCTTTTAAAATCGGCGGTAATTTCAACTCATCCATCGTTGGAATAACGGTTTCGATACGACGCAGAACCATACCTGGCTGGTCACGTTGTTGAAAGGCGCTGACACGAAAACGAGCAGATTTACTGGTATTACTAATGGCAAAGTTACATTCGCGCGTATCGGCAAATTCCTTACGCTGTTTGTCAGACATAATCGAATGTAAGATTTGACCGACAGTCGGGCCCGGTAACTTAGTCGAGCCAATTGGCAAAATTTGCCCATTGATCTTAATCGAGGGTTCAACATCGGCTGTAATAAACAAATCCGATGCTTTTTTCTCCACCATATAATCAAGTAAGCCGTTAAAATCCATAACGATCGCCCCAGAAAAATAAAAAAATTACAAGAAAGATTCGGGTTGCTTCGCTGCAGTCCGTGCAGTTTGCGTACTAATAATGCCTTTTGCGACAAGGTTTTTTAAGCTTTGATCGAGTGTGGTCATACCGTAGTTGGCACCCGTTTGAATCGCAGAATACATTTGCGCGACTTTGTTTTCACGAATCAAGTTACGGATCGCAGGAATACCGATCATGATTTCATGCGCAGCCACACGACCGCCACCATTTTTCTTGAGTAGGGTTTGTGAAATTACGGCTTGAAGTGATTCAGATAACATGGCACGAACCATGTCTTTTTCTTCAGCAGGGAATACGTCAATCACACGGTCAATGGTTTTTGCGGCAGAGGTTGTATGGAGTGTACCGAAGACCAAGTGACCGGTTTCAGCAGCTGTCAGCGCCAAACGAATGGTTTCAAGGTCACGCATCTCACCGACTAAGATAATATCCGGGTCTTCACGCAGTGCGGAACGAAGTGCTTCGTTAAAGCCGTGCGTATCACGGTGTACTTCACGTTGGTTGACCAAGCATTTTTTTGATTCGTGTACAAATTCGATCGGGTCTTCGACCGTTAAAATATGGTCATAACGGTTGTCGTTGATGTAATCAACCATCGCAGCAAGCGTGGTTGATTTACCCGAACCTGTTGGACCGGTCACCAATACGATGCCACGTGGATATTCACAAATATCTTTGAAGATTTGGCCCATGCCAAGATCTTCAATGGTTAGTACTTTTGAAGGAATGGTACGGAATACGGCACCAGCACCACGGTTTTGGTTAAATGCGTTCACACGGAAACGAGCCACACCAGGTACTTCAAATGAAAAGTCAGTTTCTAATTTTTCTTCGTAATCACGACGCTGTTTATCGTTCATGATGTCGTAAACTAATTTGTGCACTTCTTTATGTTCAAGAGCAGGAAGGTTGATACGACGAACTTCACCATCCACACGAATCATTGGTGGCATACCAGAAGATAAATGTAAATCCGAAGCGTTATTTTTGGCAGCAAAGGCCAATAGTTCTGTAATGTCCATAAAATCCCCGAGATAAAAATTAAATCTTAATTATTTTGATAGAATAATAAGGCTTTCCCACAGCTTAACCAACACTTAGTTGCAGGGCAATGCAAAAAAAGATGAATGAAATGAGAACCCCGTCAATGAATAAACTTCAAGAAGCACGAAATCAAGTCTTGCAGCAAATTGAGCAGGCTTGCCAACTTGCGGGTCGACCACAGCAATCGGTTGAATTGTTGGCTGTATCTAAGACGCATCCTGCTGAAATGCTAAGAGAAATGTATGCAACGGGGCAACGCTCATTTGGTGAAAATTATCTGCAAGAAGCGCTTGAAAAAATTGAGGCTTTGGCAGATTTAGAGATTGATTGGCATTTCATTGGTCATGTACAGCGCAATAAAACCAAACATTTGGCTTCAAATTTTGCTTGGGTGCATGGGGTAGACCGTTTGATTATTGCGGAGCGTTTATCAAGCCAGCGAGAAGCGACGCAAGCACCTTTGAATATTTGCCTACAAGTCAATATTGATGCGCAAGATACGAAGGATGGCTGTCAGCCGAATGAAGTAGCAGATTTGGTCGCACAGATTTCTACGCTACCGAATTTACGCTTACGTGGACTGATGGTGATTCCTGCTCCAAACAATCCGCAAGCGTTTGCTGATGCCAAAATGCTCTTTGAACACGTCAAAGCACAGCATGCGAAACCTGAAGATTGGGATACATTAAGTATGGGGATGTCAGGCGATATGACTGATGCGATTGCTGCGGGTTCAACGATGGTTCGCGTGGGGACAGCATTGTTTGGCGCACGTGATTATTCAAAATAGGACAGAAGATTCAGCCTGCTTTCAAAAACTAGGCTTATAAAGTGTAAGCACAGCAGATAAATTTTCACAATAGATGAAACCTATGGGTTCAAAGTGAGCCTTTTAATTTGAACTTTCCATTAAAGTTGAGTACAAAATAATCAGGATGTTTTTGATATTGAAGTAATTCACACTTGGACAAATAGGGAAGTTCATGACGGCATATTATCAGTTGATTCAACGCGACGTAGATGCGCAAGGCTGTGTCACGGCACATTACCATTCGACCAATTTAGCACAAGGTGCATGGAATGCACATGAGCAACACATGGCACCAGCTACAGGCATTATTTGTGCTGAATTAGACCGTTTTTCACCACGTCATGATATGCGTATCGGGCGCATTAGCCTCGATATTTTGGGCTTAATTCCTGCTGGCGAGTTTGAAATAATCACGCAAGTGATTCGTCCGGGAAAAACCATTGAACTGATTGAATCTGAAATGCGGGCTCAGGGCAAAACCTGCATTGTGGCACGCACTTGGCGCATGATGACGCAAAATAGCCAGTCCGTGAAAGGTTTGGAGGATGCTGATGTGACTGGGCCAGAAACTGCGCCGATTTGGGACGGTATCCGTCAGTGGCCGGGGGGATATATTCAGTCGATTGAAGCAAGAAGCCATGGGCGCCGTGCAGGTCAAGGCATTGTGTGGCTGAGAACACAGCATGACATGGTTGAAGGTGAGCCGACTGCTGATTTTGTCCGTTTAATGGGCATGGTTGATACCGCCAATGGTATTGTTCCGCGTCAGGATTGGCCATTTGGCTGGGGCTTTCCAAATCTGGATCTACAAATCCATTTGCACCGTTTACCACAGGGACAGTGGTTAGGTCTGGAAACCGTGCAGCAGTATGGAGCGGATGGTGTTGGTTTGAGTAGTTCTGTATTGCATGATGTCCATGGCCCATTTGGGCGTAGTGAACAGATTTTAACGCTACGTCCACTCGGGACGTAATGATCTAGAGAATCAAAAATTATAAAGCCTGCTTTAAGCAGGCTTTTTTTAAGATACGATTTGGATGGTGCTTGCACCTGCTCCGACAGGATTGACTTGAATTTGCACAGGGATTCGTTCGTGCATTTCTTGAATGTGAGAAATTAGCACGACTTTACGCCCTTGGTTTTGTAGCTGATCCAGAGCATTCATCACCATGTGCAGACTTGAAGCGTCTAGCGTACCAAATCCTTCGTCAATAAATAGGCTTTCAATTTTTGTTGTACCTGATGCCATGCTCGCAATGGCTAAGGATAAAGCGAGCGCGGTTAAGAAAGACTCACCGCCTGAAAGCGAAGAGACCGAGCGGGTTTCACCATCCATATCATGATCGACAATGGCTAGGCTTAATGAGTTTTCAAGGCGCTTTAAGGTATAGCGCTGTGAAAGCATCGCCAATTGCTGATTGGCATATTCAATTAAAATATCGAGGTTATATTGCTGTGCCAAATCACGGAATTTCTTGCCCGTTGCATCGCCCATTAAGCTCGAAATCTTATTCCAACGATGTTCCTCAGATTGGATCTGTTGAATCTGATCGGTAAATTGCTGCTGTTTTGCTACATTGCGTTGATGTACTTCGAGTTTGAGTTTCACTTCATCACGCTGTTCCATCACTTGGGTTATTTGTTCAACCAAACTTTGTAATTGTGAGAGTAGTGCTTCAAATTCGATTTCAGGCTGCAGCATTAAGTGCTGCTGTAGTTGCTCATCCAATGTTTTCTTAGCAGACTGAGCATCGCTATATGCACGTTCAGCCGAGCTAATTTGCTGTTTCAGTTGCAGCTCTTGCTCATGTGTAATTTCACTGAGCTGCTGCAACAAGGTGTTATTAAAATCAATATGCAGCGCTAACCACTGTTGAATACTCAACGCGGCTGCATTTTGTTGAGTTTGCAACTGTAGTTGCTGTGCCTGATATTTTTGCAGTGTTGCTTGTGCCGTATCAAAGGCTTGGCGTCGCTGCTCAAATTGTTGACGTACCGTATTAAACTGAGTTTGCAGCTGTTGTCGATTTTGCTCAAACTGCAATAACCATTCATGCGGTTTTTCAACGGTTACTTGGGTCATGGTAAAAATAGCTTGGATTGCAAGATCGCTATTTTGTTTACCTTCTTCTAACAGTTTCGCAATTCGTTTTTCAGTTGCAGCAATATTCTCTTGACTGAATTTACTTTGCTGTTTCGCCTGTTCCAGCTGCTGTGTTTTTTGATTCAGTTGTGTATTCAGTTCATTGCGTTGTTTTAACGTATGAAGGCGCTGCTGTAGTTTCTCATAAACCTGTTCAGCAGCGGTGCGGGTCGATTGCTGCCATGCATGTTTTTCAGTGTCATTGAGTATAGACAAAATAGGCTGAATATTTTGTTCTGCATGCTGTACATCGGTCAGCTGTTTTGTCGTGTGCTGAATGTATTGAGACAAAGTTTGGCTGTTTTGCTGCGCCTGTTCATGGGTTTTTAAATCAGCTTCTGTTTGCTGCAAAGACTGCTGTGTTTGTGCAATATGATGCGTTATAGCCGTCTCAAGCAAGCTCAAATCTGAGTGCAAATCGTATGGAATATTCAGTGCATTAAGTGATTGTTCAAGCTGGGTTTGGACATTACTTTGTTGTGTGCTGATTGCGATGAGTTGCTGTGCATTGGCTTCAAATGCAGTGGATTGCTGTGTGCATTTTTTTTGCAGTTGCTGCCACAGATCAAAGGCTACTTTTTCCTGCGCTAGCGCTTGCTGTTCCTGCTGTTCTTGCAGTTTCAACAGTTCATGGGAAAGCTCATCTTGGTTATGTGTATATGGGTGCTCCGTACTACCAC
Source organism: Acinetobacter sp. YH12070 (assembly GCF_013419625.1). Classification (NCBI taxonomy): domain Bacteria; kingdom Pseudomonadati; phylum Pseudomonadota; class Gammaproteobacteria; order Moraxellales; family Moraxellaceae; genus Acinetobacter; species Acinetobacter sp. YH12070. The sequence goes on from NZ_VOZT01000010.1 coordinate 62,846, forward strand.
AGACTAAACATGCTTCTCCTGCGACCAGATTAGCTCTGAGCTGTTCAATATTTTCTGCATGCAGTAATCGCTGCTGCTGCAACACTGTTTGCAAACTTTCTCGAGCCGATTTTTGTGTATGAAACTCAGTTTCAGCTGTGCTGCATTGCTGCTGATGCTGTGCGAGATCACTTTGCAGTTTTTGTTGCTCTTGCAATTTTTGCTGATGTTCAAGATGTATAGCGTGGTAACGTTGCCAATGACTCTTTGTGACATCCAATTGATTGAGACGATGTAATAACTCTTCACGCGCTGTACGTAAGCCCGTAATTTTAGTGTTAAGCGCTGGGTCATGACCAAATTGCTGGATGAGCTGCTCAAGTTGCTGTTGTTTTTGTGCGAGTTGCTCCGTGGCTTGAGCGACATCACCATATTGCTGCTCAAATTGCACATAACTTTGAATAAAGCGCTGTAAAGGGCTGAGATGTGCAGACAGCGCTTCATCTAAAACTTGAAAATGTGCTGTTTGCAGCAGTAGGGTATTTTGCTGCTCTAACTGTTGTTCTAACTGCTGCTGCACTTGTTGCAATTGCTGTTCGGATTGAAGTAGCGGGGCATGCTGCTCTTGCAGTTTTTTGAGTTCATCTTTCACAGCAATGAGCTGATCGCCTAGCACTCGGCGGTCGGCAATCCGCGCACGTACTAAATCAATTTGATCTTGATGATCAACTTCAAATTGGTGCTGCTGTTTTTGCTGTAGATCAAGTTGTTTAAATTGAGTTTTTTCATGATTAAACTTAATTTCAATTGCGCTGAACTGCTGCTGTGCTTGAGCCAATTGAGGCTGCAGCGTTGCTATTTCAGTACTTAAATTCTTGCGTTGAATGATGCTTGGACGGATTGAGGCGAATTTTTCCAGTTGCTGCAATTGCTGCTTCTGCGGCTGCAGTGCATCGAGTTGCTGCTGTTGAACAGCCAAATATTGCTCACGTTGCTGAATATCCGCAATCAGTTTATCTTTGTGTTGAAACCATTGCTGCTGTTTGAGCAATTGCTGCTTTTCACTTTCGAATTTTTGGTAAGACTCTGTATGACTTTGAAAATTCGCCGTGTATAAGGCAAGATCTTCATCCGATAAAATTTCAATATCACCGAGTCGAACTTCCAAAGTCTTACGCTGATTGGCAATTTGCTTGGTTTTTTCAAAGGCCAATTGACCAATTTTCCCGAAAATACTGGAATTGGTTAGATACTCCAATAGCTCGCCACGTTCATTATCACGCGCTTTTAAAAAAGCGGTCACTTCTGACTGAGCCAGTAAAACGGCACGGGTGAACTGTTCAAAACTGAGTTGAGTAATGCGTAAAATTTGGCTCTCAACCGCTTTGGTTTTATCCGCAACAACAGTGCCATCTGTTAAGCATTTCAGTGAGCGCTGTACGCTTTGCAATTTACCGTTTGGGTTTTCACGGGCACGTTTAATTTCCCAACGTGCAGAATAGACTTTTTGGTCTTGAGCAATAAAACTGAGCTCGGCAAAGCCTTGGCCTGTACCACGGCGCAAGACTGTTTGCGGTGAGTTGGTCGGCAGCTCTGAACCATCTACATCGATGAGTTTGCCATCGCTGTCTTTTAAACGTGGCACACGATTAAACAGCGCCAAACACATGGCATCTAAAATGGTTGATTTACCTGCACCAGTTTTGCCAATAATTGCTACTAAGCCTGCACTGGCTAAAGGCTCAGATTCAAAATCAATAAAATGTTCACCCGCTAAAGATGCCAAGTTTTTAATACGTATAGATAAAATTTTCATGGCAATTCCTTAAGCGTTCACATCATCTTCAAGTGATTTTTGTGCTTCATCGACCAAACTTAAAAAATCTTTCATTACGGTGTCATCAGCACCATAGCCTTGTTTTTCCCAAAGGTTTTGGAATAATTTTTCAGGCGTAGGTGGATCAAGGTTGATTGCGGCTTGTTGCTGATTATTTTGATCTGAGTTTAAATAACGGCGGCTGATGCGCACCAACCGATAACGGTTCGGCGCTAAAGCCTCTTCAAACTGCTGTCTTAAATTAGGTGCAGGCGGGGTGTCGGTATGGTATTCAATTTCGACATATTCACGCTGATCAATATCTTCAATTTCACCGCTCGCCAAAGCAGATAATTGTGCCAAAACTTCTGGAATTGTGCCTTTGATGCGATGCAATTGCACACTGCGCGGAATTGCTAAGGACCCCATTTGAAAGCGTGATTCATCTGTTTGAGTTGGATCAATACTGATCTCAAGCACTTGGTGCTTATAATTAATTTCACTAAATGACAGGGGAATCGGTGAGCCGCTATAACGGATATGGGTCTGTGCGACTTTTTGCGGTTTATGCAAATGCCCAAGTGCGACATAGTCAATTACATCATCAAATAGGGCAGTCGAAAGCGCTTCTTCATTGCCAATAATAATCGGGCGCTCTGAGTCCGACGTTTCACCGCCTTGCATGTGGGCATGTGACATTAAAATTAAGGCTTGATCTGAAGTTTTACGTGCTTTGGCTTCCGCAATTAATTGCTGATGCACATAGGTAATAGCGTTTTGGCTATTGGTGGTTTGATCATTGAATCCGGTGATCTCGGCAGCCCGTAAAAAAGGTAAGGTTAGACACCATGCCACAATATTTTTGTGTTCATCATAAATAGGCACGAGTAATCGGTCTAAATCGAGCTGACCTTCAGTATTTTTATGGACCACGCCAACAGCTTTGGCATGGTATTTTTCTAATAATGGCTCAACTTGTTCAATACGGTAACCTGAGTCATGATTGCCTGCGATCATCAGGGTTTGCATGTGCGGGGCACGCACATGCGCATCGGCTAAAAATTGATAGAGCTGTTTTTGCGCTTTGGAAGCTGGGTTGATGACATCAAAAATATCGCCAGCTATCAGCAGGGCATGCGGCTGCTTTTGTTCTATTTGTTCGAGTAACCAATGAAGAAACTGTTCGTGTTCGTAGTCACGTGAGTGGTTATAGAAGAATTGTCCTAAATGCCAATCAGAAGTATGAAAAAAACGAACAGTCATGCAAGCCCCCAAAAATCAAAAAAATTGATTGGGGTCTAAAGTATCACAGATGTTCACATTTTCGAGGGTGATTAATCATTCATACGTCAAACTAAGTCGTTCTCGACAGTTACAAGGTCATCAATCTAAGCTGTTACTGTGCATTTGAATCGACTTGTACGAGGCCAAAGGTATTGTGGTCTGGGTCTAAGAAATAGCCTTGCCAACATTGACCAGGAATCGCAAATTTTTCCATGGCAATTTGACCACCCTGCGCCAAAATTTTCTCAGCGATATGGTCGAAATCTTCAACTTCAAAACTACAGGTAAATGCATTGGTGCCGCAGTGCGTTGGTGGAGTCTGAGCAGGGCGCTCTAAGAGGCCACCATGAATGCCTTGAGTTTCAATACGGAAGTATTGAATCGGTAGCCCTTCAACTGGGATAAATGACCAACCAAAAACGGCAGAATAATAGACAACTTAACGCTTGGTATCAGAACTTTGAATTTCAAAATAGTAGGCTGGTTCATTGTTGTTATATTTTCTTTGAAGGATTACACGTTTCAAATAGTAGAGATCTGAAATTAGGTTAAAAAATACCAAGAACTAGGAATATAAAATGTTGTTCTAATCCTGTATATAGGTGAATTATTGTACAGCGGGTATATTGCCTGCATTTGGGGTAGCAGGAGATGCAACATGCCAAATAATCCTTTTGATGAAGAAAAACTTGCAAATAGTATGGTGTATAAGACTTTATTAGAGTCTACATTAGCCATTCCTTGGTGTATTGATTGGGACAGTAAAACATTTAGTTATATTGGACCGCAAATTGAAAAGTTACTCGGTTGGAAACAAAGTAGTTGGAAAACGGTAGATGATTGGGCATCACGTATGCACGAGGAAGACCGTAATTATGTACTGAATTATTGTGTTTCACAGTCTATGGCTGGTATAGATCATGAAGCAGATTATCGTGCACTTAAAGAAGATGGTTCATATCTTTGGATACGTGATGTTGTTCATGTCGTGCGTAAACCAAATGGTGATGTAGATTGTCTTGTCGGCTTTATGTTTGATATTTCCGAGCGGAAAAAACAAGAGGAACAACTACAAAAATTGCAACGTCAGCTCGAAGAATATTCATATAAAGATGGCTTAACTGGTATTGCAAATCGACGTTTGTTTGATGACTTTTACCAGCGTGAATGGTTAAACGCAATCCGCACGCAAAAGCCGCTGAGTTTAATTTTGATCGATTTAGATTATTTTAAACAATACAATGACTTGAATGGTCATGTGATTGGGGATACATGTCTGCGTCAAATTGCTAAAAGTTTGGAATCTTGTTGTACACGACCTCGTGATTTAGTTGCGCGTTTTGGTGGCGAGGAATTTGCTTGGATTTTACCAGAGACCAATGAAGCCGCAGCAGCAGTGATGGCCGATAGAATTATGGATGCCGTGCGTGCTGCACGATTACCGCATAAAGCCTCTGCAGTGTCGGAACTCGTCACACTCAGCATGGGGGTAAAAACCATTATTCCTTCAGATCTGGATAATCCAATGCAATTTCTGGATCAAGTTGATAAAAACCTTTATGTAGCCAAAAGACAGGGGCGTAATCGCTACTGTGCTGCATAACATAGATTTGCAGTTGTGAATTATTTTAAAGTTGCATAGATTTTTCAGTCAGTCGATATTTTATCGGCTGATTTTTTTGGGTGTAGAATATAAAAATTAAATGCTGAATACATAAGGCACAAAATAAAAGACCGACGATTCGAGTGATGATGAAATCGTCGGTCAAAAAATCGATTTCAAATTTAAGTCATGGCTGCTGTTCATACTTAAATTCAAAATGAAGCTTATTGCTTTTAAAAAGGTCACCGAAACATTGTGGATGCCGTCCAAATCATCGGTTGCTACAGACCTTGTACCCTATATAACGTAGCCGTTTACAGATTGGTTGACATGAAAATGAAAAAAAATGCATTTCTTTTTATACTAGGTGTCAACTTCTTCTTGGGTTAGGGTCATGGTGTCTTTAACACGTTATTTTTTATTGTTTTTTTTCATTTGTTTTATCATGACCTGTATTTGCGGTGTGATCGCAGCATTATTGCCACAGGGTGTGGGTGGTATTTTAACGGTCGTACCCTATCTGATTGCCATGATCGTGGTGTTATTTCGGTTTTTAAATAAAAATCAGAGAGCACCGACACAGGCAGAACGTAAAAAATTTACCCTAGGGTTTAGCCTGATTTTTTGGTTATATAATTTTGGTTTTGTACTTTTGGGTATCGCAATTTTTTCAAGAAAAGATCCTGAAATTTGGCAAAATTTAATGCTCTATGTTCAACATCCTCAGTTTATGAGTTTAATGGTGATCATGTTATTACTGATGGCTATCCCTTTGTATTTAATCACCTATTGGTTTTATGGTCCGCAAGCACAGCGGATGGCTGCTCAAAAGTTTGGCGCATAAAGCTTGATCATCTGGTGATCTTGTTCTATAGATAACAGTATTATTTCATATAGATAAGAACAAATTATGCATCAGCCCACAGTACTGCTGACGGGTGGCAGCGGTTTTATTGGCACACATCTCATCAAGGCACTTTTAGCTGCGGATTATAAAGTGATTGGGCTCAGTCGTAAGGCTGGGCGTATTTCTAAATCACCACATTTAACTTGGGTACAGCAGCTCGATCAAATTCCTCATGACAGAATTGATTATGTGATTAATCTTGCAGGTGAAAGTATCGGCAAAGGTCGCTGGACAGAGACGCGTAAACAGCAATTATTAGAAAGTCGGGTCAAAACCACAGAAGCGCTGTATCAATATTTACGTAAACGTAAAATTTTTCCGAAATGCATTATTTCAGGTTCGGCTGTTGGCTATTATGGTATTGATATTGAAGAACAATGGACAAAAGTGTGCGATGAAAATGCTGCACCACAAGCCATTTTTATGTCAGAGCTATGCCAAAGTTGGGAGCAAGTCACACGCCAATTTCCTGAACAAAATACCATTATCACACGACTAGGTGTGGTCTTGGCTGAAGGTGGCGGAATCTTACCGCAAATGCTGCGACCGATTCAGCTCAATTTGGTCAACAAAATAGGTTCCGGTCGGCAGCCTTTTGTGTGGATACATATACAAGATGTGATCCGAAGTATGCTGTTTTTAATGAAACAAGCAGAGAAAAAACATGCATTGCTTGAACCCACGCCAATCGATCCGCATATTTTTAATTTAGTTGCGCCTGAAAAATCGACACAGGCTCAATTTGCGCAGATTGCAGCACGTCAATTAGCGAAAAAGCCGTGGCTCAATGTGCCTGCAATTGTTTTTAAAATTTTATTGGGTGAGCAATCGCAATTAATTTTAAATGGTCAACTGGTTCAGCCAGCTGCTTTATTACAGCAAGGCTTTGAGTTTAAATTTCCGACGTTAAAAGAAGCCTTGCAGGATTTATTGGCTTAGTTGAATTTGACCTATTGACCATTATTCGACGCTTAACAATGCATCTTGAAACAGGCGAGTTGGACTATAGTTGTCTGCATTGAATGAAGGCGTTTCCCCAGTCATCAGTTCAGCCAATAACTGAGCTGAAGCAGGTCCCATACATAAACCATTTCTAAAATGCCCAAAATTTGCCCATAGATTGTCGAAATTTGGCATCTGCCCAATATACGGAATCCCTTCAGGGGAAGATGGACGCAGGCCAGCCCAAGATTTCACAATCGGAAAGTTGGCAAGCTCTGGCACCATGTCAAAGCATGATTCTTGAATATGCTGCAAGGTTGTATTTGTTGTCTGAGTATCAAAGCCACATTGGCGCATACTTGAGCCGCAAACCACATGACCGTCTTGGCGTGGAATCAAGTACATGACTTTATTCATGCACATGGTCGGCAACCAGTTCTGCGGGGTTTTAAAGAGAAGCATTTGTCCCTGTACGGGTTGTACGGGTATCTCAATGTCCAGTTGTTCACTCCACGCGGCTGACCAAGCGCCCGTGGCAATAACGAATTGATCTGCTGTATGTTGTGTACCATCTGCGGTGGTGATGGACTGGATACGATTGTCCGTACGGTTTAATTGGTGGATCAGACAATGTTCATAAATCTGAACTTTGGGATGCTGCTGTAAATAAGCCGTTAATGACTGCAAAAGTCGTGGATTACGGATGTTGGCTAATTGCGAAAAATAAATTCCATGTGCAAAGCGTGCTGAAATGTGAGGATTAATCTGCTCAATTTGATCGGATTGTAAATAATCAGCGTGTTGCATTGGGTCTTGGTGCAAACGGGAATAATCTAAGCCAATTTCAAAATCATCTTCATCAAAAATCAACATGCCAGTTTCATGAATTTCAAAATCAATCCCAGTCATAGGTTTTAATTTTTCATTCCATTTTTGGTAGCTCTGCTTGCCATAACGTGCGAGCGCATTGACTTCATTGGGATATCGCCAAGGATACATCGGGGAGAGGATGCCACCACCAGCCCATGATGCGGCAGAACCTGTGCGTTGTTGGTCGAAAATCGTCACCGTACAACCGCGTTCAACCAGTTCTAATGCGCTGAGTAAACCACTAATACCCGCCCCAATAATGGCAATATTCATGTTCTTTTAACCGATGAATGTATGAGTTTGATCTTAACTTCAGCAACGCCGAAGTTTTTCTTCCAAGACTGTTTTTTAAATTTTACAGATATAAAAAAAGCCTTCCTGAACGTTACCATTTCAGGAAGGCTTTGCAGGTTATTTCATGTCTTTCAACATGAGTGCTGCATCTTCAGCAAAGTAAGTCCAGATCCCATCTGCACCTGCACGGCGGCAGCTCATAAGCGATTCGATAATCACGTTTTCAGACAGCCAACCATTTTGAATGGCACCTGCCAACATGGCGTATTCGCCACTCACTTGATAGACAAATGTTGGAACACCGAAATTATCTTTGACTTCACGGACGATATCTAAATACGGCATACCCGGTTTTACAATCACCATGTCGGCGCCTTCTTGGATATCCAGTGCGATTTCATGTAAAGCTTCTGCACGGTTACCGATGTCCATTTGATAGTTATATTTATTGCCACCTTTGAGGTTGCTTGAAGAACCTACCGCATCACGGAATGGCCCGTAAAAGCTAGACGCATATTTTGCAGAATAAGCCATGATGTTGGTATAGATATGGCCATTGGCTTCAAGCGCTTGGCGGATTGCACCGATACGACCATCCATCATGTCACTGGGTGCAACTACATCTGCACCCGCTTCGGCATGGCTGAGCGCTTGTTTAATTAAGCATTCAACGGTTTCATCATTCAGTACATAGCCGGTATCATCAATGATACCGTCTTGACCATGTGTGGTGTATGGGTCGAGAGCACCATCAGTGATGAGAACCATTTCTGGTAGTTCTTTTTTTAATAAGCGGATGGTGCTTTGGACTAAGCCATCTTCATGCCAAGCTGCTTCAGCCGTTAAGCTTTTATCTTCCTGTGGTGTAACTGGGAACAAAGCTAATTTTGAAACACCCAATTCGAGTAAACGTTCTGCCTTTCTTAGTAACAAGTCAGCAGATAGACGCTGTACGTTTGGCATGCTTGGAATGTCTTGAGTTTGTTGCTGGCCTGGCAACACAAATACTGGATAAATGAGATGATCAGTCGTCAGTTGAGTTTCACGCACCATGGCACGAAGCTGGTCATTTTTACGAATGCGACGCATGCGAGTGGCAGGAAAAGCTGGACGATTGAACGTATAGGTCATAACAATCTCATTGATCAGTATTAAACTTTGACTATTGTAGACGCATAATGAGGGTTTGGCGCACCCCGTATTATTTTTTTATTCAATGACAGCGATTCGAGTAGGCTATGACAGATGTAAATAAGAGTTGGACCGGTAATATTGACCTAAACTCGAAGATTGAAATCGATACTTTATTAAATAACATTGCTCAAGCATTTAACAGCTCCCCATTTTTTGTACACAATGCCATGAAAATGACGGTGATCGATGGTCAGATCGAAGCACGTGTCGACATGGCCAGTAATTTAATTGGAAATGTCGCATTCCAAATTTTACATGGTGGTGTAGCGGCAACCTTACTCGACAGTATCGGTGGTATCTCTGCAATGGCAGAATTGTATAAAAAGGCCACAGCTGAAGATCTAGTAGAAACTAGTAAAAAGGTATCTCGCTTAGCGACCGTCGATATGCGTGTGGATTATTTAGCGCCAGGACGTGGACAGTATTTCGTTGCACGAGCTGAAACCTTACGTTTAGGTCGTAAGGGCTGCACCATGCGTATGACCATGGTCAATGATGAAGGTAAAGTGATTGCAACGGCGATTGCATCGTATGCTTATTAAGCCATTCTTAAGTTAACACATTCAAAATAATGAAAAAATAAAGTCCAGTATTGGCAGCAGGGCATGATTTTATCCTGTTGCCGACGAAAAAAAGACTGACGAGTTACATTTTCTATTCTCAGGATATGATTTTTTAGCTTTAAAATGCCGGAAAATTGAAGAAGATAGACTTTCTCACGACACCATTATCTGACAGCAAAGTTGACATGCTTTGCAAAGCTCATGATGCCATGACCAAGTCTGCTAGATTTAGGACAAATCTATGACAGATACCGTTAGTAACCTGCCAGAAACCCCATCTACAAAGCAGCCCACCGATCAGGAATTAAAAGCACGCAGAAAAAAAGGCCTTGGTATAGTGGCTGTATTGATCGTGATTGCTTTGGTGATGTATTTGATTTGGTCAATATTTCTAAATCATTCCGTCAGTACCGATAATGCCTATGTCGGTGCAGAAACAGCGTCGATTACCTCGATGGTCACGGGGCAAGTGGCAGATGTTTTGGTGAGTGATACGCAGCAAGTGAAAAAAGGCGATGTGCTTGTTCGCATTGATGCGCGCGATGCTGAAATTGCCTTAGCTCAGGCACAGGCTGAATTACTTAAAGCAAAACGCCAATACAAACAAACTGCGGCGAATAGCAGCTCTTTAAACTCACAAATTTTTGTCAGTGATGATGCAATTCATAGTGCAAGCGCACAAGTCGCCAAGGCACAAGCCGATCTGAATAAAGCTCAAGATGAATTACAACGTCGTCAACAATTGGCTGCTTCGGGTGCGATTTCTAAAGAAGAATTAAGCACAGCGCAAAGTGCTGTGAATACAGCTAAAGCTAGTTTTGATGTGGCTCAAGCAGGACTTGCTCAAGCCAAATCTAGTCAAAAAGCGGCACAAAGTAATAAAGCGGCGAATGATGCATTAATTCAAGACAGCAATGAAAACTCAACCCCAGATGTTTTAGTTGCACAAGCACGTCTACAACAAGCTCAGTTAGACTTAGAACGTACACAAATCAAAGCACCCTTTGATGGTGTGGTGACACGTCGTAATATTCAAGTTGGACAACGCATTGCACCGGGAACGTCATTAATGATGGTAGTGCCAGTCTCTCAGTTATATGTCGATGCTAACTTTAAAGAAAGCCAATTGGCAGGGGTGCAAGCGGGTCAAAAAGTTGAACTGACGTCTGATCTGTATGGTGACAAAGTTAAATTTAATGGCATAGTCACTGGTTTTTCTGGTGGCACAGGTTCAGCATTTGCCTTGATTCCAGCACAAAATGCCACAGGAAACTGGATTAAAGTGGTTCAGCGTTTACCTGTGAGGATTCGTTTAGATCCAAAAGAGTTGGCAGAACACCCACTACGTGTGGGGCTGTCTATGGAAGCGACGATTGACCTGAAATCGAAGTAATTGCCTATGAATCAGCAAATGCAAATGACTGACCTGAAAGGTGGTCGTCTGATTCTCGCTGCCTTGGTCTTGGCATTGGCGAACTTTATGGTTGTGCTCGACATGACCATTGCCAATGTATCTGTGCCGCATATTACTGGTAGCCTTGCAGTATCGGCATCCCAAGGGACATGGGTCATTACCTCTTATGCTGTGGCAGAAGCGATTTGTGTGCCATTAACCGGTTGGCTCGCTGGGCGCTTTGGTTCTGTACGGGTTTTTGTGATCAGCCTGTTTGGCTTTACTGTATTTTCGATACTGTGTGGTTTATCGACCAGTTTGGAAATGTTGGTGTTTTGCCGAATTGGGCAAGGTTTGTTTGGTGGCCCGATTATGCCACTGAGCCAAACGTTGTTAATGCGTATTTTCCCTCCTGAAAAGCAATCCCAAGCCATGGGCATGTGGGCAATGACTACCGTCGTTGGCCCCATTTTAGGTCCAATTTTGGGTGGTACGATCAGTGATAATTTATCTTGGCATTGGATTTTCTTTATCAATATTCCTGTCGGGATCGGTTGTGCAATCGCAGCGATGCGCTTACTGAAAACGGCTGAAACTCCAACACAGAAATTGAAAATTGACCGCGGTGGTTTACTGCTGTTGGTGTTGTGGATCGGTGCCTTGCAATTGATGTTGGACTTGGGTCATGAACGAGATTGGTTTAATCATCCATTTATCGTGGTACTGGCACTGACGGCATTTGTCGGGTTGATCGTTTTTACGATTTGGGAGCTGACTGAGCGGCATCCTGTGGTGAATATACTGCTGTTTAAGTACCGAAGCTTTACCATTTCGGTCTTGGCTTTGGCCTTTGGTTTTGGTGCCTTCTTCGGGAGTATTGTCCTGATTCCGCAGTGGTTACAGATCAACTTGGGCTATACCGCAACGTGGGCAGGCTATCTCACTGCAACGATGGGCGTCGGTAGTCTGACCATGTCGCCAATTGTTGCGAAGCTTGCAACCAAATACGATCAACGTGCTTTAGCGAGTTTTGGTTTAAGTATCTTGGGCGGTGTAACTCTTATGCGGGCCTTTTGGACCACGGATGCAGACTTTATGGCTTTGGCTTTACCGCAAATATTGCAAGGTTTTGCCGTTCCATTTTTCTTTATTCCTTTGTCCAATATGGCCTTGGCATCGGTACTGCCACAAGACATGGCATCTGCGGCAGGTTTGATGAACTTCTTAAGAACCATGGCAGGGGCAATTGGAGCGTCGATTGCAGTAACCATTTGGGATGATCACACCAAAGTCGCACGCAGTGAAATGGTCAGTAATTTACATGTTACTGAGGTACAAAACACCTTGGTGAATCATGGAATGAGTTCAGAAGCTGCTTTGGGATATATCTCCAGTTTGGTGGATAAAGAAGCCTTAACGCTTTCAGCCAATCATGTGTTTTTAGTACTGGCGGGTGTCTTTATATTCGCTGCACTCATCATTTGGCTCTGTCCACGACCTAAAGCAGGTGTGGGTGGCGGTCATGCACACTAAATAACATCAAGTATAAAAAACCGCTCATTCGAGCGGTTTTTTATTGCATACGGCGTTGATTGAAAAAAATCAAAGATCCGAGCGCGCCCGTTTGAGTGCAGATTGCCACTGAGCCAAATGAAATTCACGTTGATCGGCATTCATTTTTGGTTCAAAAGCACGTTCTAATTGCCATGATGCAGCAATTTCATCAAGATTTGAAAACACACCCGCTTTGAGTCCAGCCATTGCGGCAGCGCCCCATGCTGTTGATTCTAAAAGTTTAGGACGCAGTACAGGCACATTTAAAATATCGGCCTGAAATTGCATCAGCATATCATTGCTACTGGCACCGCCATCGACTCGGAGTTCTTTAAGTGGACTAGACAGATCTGACTGCATGGCGGTCAATACATCCGACACTTGAAAGGCAATGGCCTCTAGGGCGGCTCGAGCAATGTGGGATTTATTTGTACCACGTGACATTCCACAGAGGAGGGCGCGGGCATCACTGTCCCAATGCGGAGCACCTAGCCCAGTAAAGGCAGGAACCAAAACCACGCCATCGGTATGCTCCACTTGGCACGCGAGTTTTTCAACATCACTGCTTTTTTGAATAATCCCTAAATCGTCTCTTAGCCATTGCACGATTGCGCCAGCCATAAACACACTGCCTTCAAGTGCATAATGGGTTTGACCTTGAGCTTGCCATGCAAGGGTCGAGAGTAATTTATTGTGGCTATATTGAACTTCGGTGCCGGTGTTAAAGAGCATGAAACAGCCTGTACCATAGGTATTTTTTGCTGTTCCTGCGTCAAAGCATGACTGTCCAAATAGCGCAGATTGCTGGTCACCTAAGATGCCGGTAATGGGAATGTTTGCGCCAAGTAAACCTGTAGCGGTATCTGCAATATATTCATCTGAACTGATGATTTTAGGGAGGACCGACAGGGGAATATCGAATAATTCTAAGAGTTCTTCATCCCAAGCTTGTTGCTGTAAGTTCATTAGCATGGTTCGTGAGGCATTGCTGGCTTCAATCACATGCTCTGCACCTTGTGTCAGGTTCCACACCAACCAACTGTCAATCGTGCCAAAAGCCACATGACCTTGCTCTGCGAGTTCACGTAGACCTTGTGTGTGTTCTAATAACCAGACCAATTTCCCAGCACTAAAATAGGGGTCGATACGTAATCCAGTCTTTTTGTGAATGAGGTCATTGAGGTTTTGTTGGGTCAGTTGTCCACACCACTCGGTTGCACGGCGGTCTTGCCAGACAATTGCAGGGGCAAGAGGTTGACCTGTGCGTTTATCCCAAACCACAGTGGTCTCACGTTGATTGGTCAGGCCAATGGCTTTGATGTCTTTGGCGAGGATGCGAGCAGAGGCGAGCGCTTGTTGTACGACGGCAATTTGGGTACTCCAAATTTCCTGAGCATCTTGCTCCACCCAACCCGAATGTGGGGTTTGAATATGGGTTTCCCGTTGAGCTGTAGCTTGAACTTGTCCATGTTCGTTAAAAATGATCGCACGACTTGAAGTCGTTCCTTGATCGAGTGCCAATAAATAGCTCATATATTTTTCTTTTGCGGTCTTGAAAAATAAAATATTAACGCAATTATGTAATTAAGCGCAGATCAATGTGTAATTGTTTCGAAATTGCATCGCAATTTTTTGCAGTTATGCTATGATGACGCTACTTTGGGGATGTTTCTGGCTTCGACGCTGGTGATGAAACTCATAGATGCATGTCGAGAGCGCATTTTCTCTCGTAAATCAAATTTGCATATTTTAGTCGCAAACGACGAAACTTACGCTCTAGCTGCCTAAGGGCAGCTTGTCCGCATCCCTGAATACTTGTGGTTAGGGGTCCCGACTGAAGCGAACGCACACAAGTCCGTATAAGATCAAGCCTTGGGGTCTTATACTAAATCTTAAAGGATCGCGATTTGTACCCTGTTCGTCGGGTCACAAAGAGCTAAATCAATAGACGATATCTAAGCATGTAGTATTCTCGAGCGTAGTGCTGGCGGACGCGGGTTCAACTCCCGCCATCTCCACCAAAATTCAAAAAAGTCGAACCTTCGGGTTCGGCTTTTTTTATGATTAATTAAAAACATTTTTTGGTACAACAATGACTCAAGTCCAGCTTCAAGAACTGCAAAAACAACTCTGGAATATTGCCAATACTTTGCGCGGTAAAATGGGGGCAGATGAATTCCGTGATTACATTTTGGGCTTGATCTTCTACAAATATTTGTCTGAAAAAATTCAAAATAATGCCAACGACATTTTGGCGCCTGATCAAATTAAGTTTGCAGAATTGGTCGAAGATACTGAAAATAATCATGCATATTTGAGTGCTGTGCGTGAAGAATGTCTTGCCAGTATGGGCTATTTCTTAGCGCCACAAGAATTGTTCCATAGTATGGCAACATTGGCTCGAGCAAAAAAATACATTTTGGATGATGTAATTAAAACCCTTAAGGCAATTGAGCAAAGTACGCTGCGTACAGATGCGGCAGATGATTTTTCGCATTTGTTTGAAGACATGGATTTAAGTTCGACCAAGTTAGGAAATACGCCTGATGACCGCAATGAGCTGATTAGCCGTGTGATCGTACATTTGGACGATATTAATTTTGATTTATCGAATACTGAGTCTGATATTTTAGGCGATGCTTATGAGTTTCTCATTGGTGAATTTGCTTCAGGTGCTGGTAAAAAAGCAGGTGAGTTTTATACACCGCAAATGGTTTCGACTTTGCTTGCAAAACTTGTCACCTTAGGTAAAGAACGTCTACGCAGTGTATATGACCCGACTTGTGGTTCAGGATCTTTATTGCTACGTGTAAAGCGTGAAGTTGGTGATGTGGATGCGATTTATGGTCAAGAAATGAATCGTACGACATATAACTTGGCGCGCATGAACATGATTTTGCATGATGTGCATTACTCAAAGTTTGAAATTAAGCAGGAAGATACTTTAAAACGTCCACAGCATATGGAACTGAAATTTGATGCGATTGTAGCGAATCCACCATTTTCGGCAAAGTGGTCTGCGAGTGAGTCATACTTAAGCGATCCGCGTTTCCGTGATTTTGGCAAGTTAGCTCCAAGTTCTAAGGCCGATATGGCGTTTTTACAGCACATGCTTTATCAGTTAGATGAAAATGGGACTTTGGCGATCGTACTGCCGCATGGAGTTTTGTTCCGTGGTTCGAGTGAAGGGCATATTCGTAAGCATCTAATTGAAAAGTTAAATGTGATTGATACGATTATTGGTTTACCTGCCAATATTTTCTATGGCACGTCTATTCCAACCTGTGTGTTGGTGTTGAAGAAAAACCGTGAGCATAGCGACAATATTTTATTTATTGATGCGAGTAACGAGTTTGATAAGCAAAAGAATCAAAACAAGCTTTTGCCAGAGCATTTAGACAATATTATTGGTGCATTTGAAAACCGTCAAAATATTGAAAAATATGCATACGTAGCGAGTTTGCAAGAAGTTGCTGACAATGATTTCAATTTGAATATTCCTCGTTATGTCGATACTTTTGAAGCGGAAGCTGAAATTGATTTAGATGCAATAGCGAAACAGCTTTAAGCCTTAGAGGTTGAAAGCCTAAAAACTGATGCAGAAATTTCTAAGTTTTGTGCAGAACTCGGCATTGATTCACCTTTTGCGGAGGTGAAGTAATGGCTTCGCCTAAATTGCGGTTTAAAGAGTTTGAGGGGAATTGGAGCAAGAAAAGATTAGATTCTTTTCTTGAGCGTATATCTAATCCAGTTAATGTGGTAGGTACTCAAAATTATATACAAATCGGAATTCGCTCCCATGGTAAAGGTATTTTTCATAAAGAGTCAGTAACAGGTAAAGAACTTGGTAATAAAAGAGTTTTTTGGGTAGTGCCAAATGCTCTTGTAGTAAACATTGTATTCGCTTGGGAAAGAGCTATCGCTGTTACATCAGATAAAGAAAATGGATTAATTGCTTCACATCGTTTTCCAATGTATGCACCCAAAGATGGCTTATCTGATGTTAATTTTTTACGCTATATGTTTATAACAGATAAAGGGCAAAGTTATTTAGAATTTGCTTCACCAGGTGGTGCAGGTCGAAACAAAACTCTTGGGCAATCAAATTTTGCAGAATTAAAGATTGATTTACCAACTGCTGAAGAACAAACCAAAATCGCTTCTTTCCTTTCCGTCGTGGATGAAAGGATTGGTCAACTGAGCCAAAAACATGAACTACTGAGCCAATATAAACAAGGCATGATGCAAAAGCTGTTTAGCCAGCAGATTCGTTTTAAAGCGGATGATGGGAGTGAGTTTGGGGAGTGGGGGAGTACATGTATTGGCGATGTATGTAAGATTACTACAGGTAATAAAGATACTCAGAATAAAGTAGATGACGGTAGTTATCCTTTTTTTGTGCGCTCTCAAACAGTTGAAAGAATTAATTCATTTAGCATGGATACGGAAGCAATTTTGACATCTGGTGACGGTGTGGGAGTTGGGAAAAACTTCCATTATATTGACGGAAAATTTGATTTTCATCAGCGAGTTTATTGTTTATATGGATTTTCTGAAAAGATGATTGGTAAATATCTCTACATTTATTTTTCTAATTATTTTTATGATCGGGTCAAAAGGTTGTCAGCAAAGAACTCTGTCGATTCTGTACGAATGGATATGATTTCAAAAATGGAAATTAAATTTCCTTGCCTAGAAGAACAAACTAAAATCGCTAATTTCCTATCAGCTATTGACCAAAAAATTGCAGGTGTAGCGCAGCAAATTGAACAAGCTAAACAGTGGAAAAAAGGCTTGTTACAGCAAATGTTTGTCTGATTGTTTATAGAGTTTCATAAAATTCCTGCATTTATCCAAATGCGGGAATTTTTTTATTTAACTGATGTTACGCACATAAAAAGTAATTTCGCATTTTTAAAATGATTTTTAAGCCTATTCGACGGAGTCTTGCATCTAGGGTTTGAATAAAGGGATTAGCCTTCGGCTGGAGGTACTTTTGTTTCGGCAAAAGTACCCAAAACCATTGTCATCTGCAAAACTCGTTCACTACCGTCAAATTATTCAATAAATATCGCAAAAACATTTTTGATTAGAAGTAGTCCTGTCTCAAACACTTGCGGATGACGTTACCGCGTATCGTTCATTTATTTGAATTAAATGGCGCTTCTGATGTTACTGCGTAACATCAGTTATTTAAGAAAGTACTGAAGGATTCCTAAAAGAAAAAACAGTGATCTGTATCATCAGTTTAGATGTTTATTTGATGAATTTAAAAGATTGAAAAATATAATAAATCTATTAGAATCAATAGATATGCATACCAATAGTTAAAAATTGAGCAGTATTATAAATGTCGACCCAAAAAGAACTTGAACTCGAAAACCAATTTATAGCGCATTTAACAACTTTAGGGTACGAACGTGTTCAGTACAGAAACGAAACAGCTTTACTCCTAAACTTAAAAAATCAAATAGAGAAATTTAACGCACTGACTGCACCACTCACACATGAGCAATGGGAACAGGTATGGAATTACCTGAGCAGTGAACATACGATTTTCGGCAAAGCCAAACTTTTGCGTGGTTCATACCAGCTTAAACATGATGACGGTACGACCCAAACACTGCGATTTTTAAGTGATGATGCAGAAAAAAATATTTTTCAAGTGACTAACCAAGTGACGGTTCAATACGGTGAGAGCGGTACAGAAACCAGCCGTTTTGATGTCACGCTATTGATCAACGGTTTTCCATTAGTACAAGTTGAACTTAAACGCAGTGGCGTAGAAATCGCACAGGCGTTTCACCAAGTGCATAACTACAGTAAAGACGCCTATACATCTGGACAAGGTCTGTTTGGATACATCCAGCTGTTTGTCATTAGCAACAGCGTAAATTGCTTATATTATTCACACGGTACGCCACTGTTTGATTTCACATTTCCGTGGGCCGATGAAAACAACAAAGCAATTAATGATTTGAGTAAATTTACCGAAGCATTTTTAAACGCACCACATATTACGAAAATGATCAGTAAATACATCGTTCAGCATCAAACAAATGAATGCTTAATGGTGCTACGACCTTATCAAGTCTATGCAGTTGAAAACATGATTCAGCATGTGAAAACCTCAACCGATCATGCCTATATTTGGCATACAACGGGTTCGGGGAAAACACTCACGGCATTTAAAGCCAGTGAAATCATGCGTCAGTTGCCAGAAATAGAAAAAGTAATTTTTGTTGTGGACCGAAAAGACCTAGATAATCAAACCACTAAAGAGTTTAATGCCTTTGTTCCCGACTGCGTAGACCAAACGACCAACACCAAAACATTGGTCGAACAGCTCATCGGTAAACGGCTGAACTCACGAAAAAATGAAAGCAATATACTCACAGATAAATTGGTCGTGACGACCATTCAAAAGCTGAATAACGCAATTACACTCCCTAAATTCAGAGAATTGATCGCTGATTTGGCAGATAAAAAAGTCGTATTTATTTTTGATGAATGCCACCGCAGTCAATTTGGTGATACTCACCAAAATATCAAACGCTTCTTTAAACAGACGCAAATGTTCGGTTTTACAGGCACGCCTATTTTTCCTGTGAACTGTCAAAGCATTGGTGGCGTGAAATACACCACAGAATATCTATTCCCTAAACGACTGCATAAATATGTGATTGTCGATGCGATAGCAGATAAAAATGTTTTACCATTTCAAATTGATTACGTAGGACAATTTACCGCTCATCAGGTGAATGCAGGTGATGAAAAAATACAAGGCATCGATACTAAAGAACTGTATGACAACCCTGAGCGCTTAGAAAAAATTGTACGTTATATTTTAAAAAATCATGACAAAAAAACGGCAAAACGCGAATTTTGTTCAATGTTTTGTGTCAGCTCAGTAGATGTCCTGCTTCAATATTATGCAATATTTGCCAAAGTCCAAGCAGAGTTGGTTGCAGAAGCGGACAAGAAGGAAGAAATTTATACCCCTTTAGTGATTGGTACGATTTTTTCTTTTGGAGCGCAGGACACGACAAACGACGCCAATGACTCCACAACAGGTACGATTTCTGAAGAAGAACTTGAACAGCCGAGTCAAGTTGATATGGGGCGTAAAGCGCAACTTGAACGGATCATTGCAGAATTCAATACGCGCCATCTGACTAGCTATAACTGTGACGAAGGATTTTACGAATATTATAAAAATCTAGGTGATCGAGTTAAGTACTTCAAAGTCCCTAAACCACCTAAAGAAGTTGGGGAGTTGAAAGGTCCGCCAATTGATTTGCTGTTGGTGGTGAATATGTTCCTGACAGGGTTTGACTCATTGCCACTTAATACGATTTATGTCGACAAGAACTTAAAATATCACGGATTAATTCAGGCTTTTTCGCGTACAAACCGTATTTACAAACCAACTAAAGCTTTTGGTAATGTCGTGTGTTTTAGAAATTTAAAGCAGGCAACAGATAAAGCTCTTTCTACTTTTGCAGACGACCAAAATTTTGAACAAGTGATTGTGCCACCATTGGATAGAGGTGGATCAGGAAATTTGAACAACACTTATAAGTGATATTTTGCTCCCCAAATGATGTTATAAACATCAATATATGGAGTATTTTATGGCACGTAGACCAAGAAGAAATCATTCAAACGACTTTAAGGCTAAGGTAGCACTTGCTGCGATCAAAGCAGAAAAAACACTTGCTGAA